>CAXBPN010000085.1:0-9650 GCA_963977515.1 uncultured Flavobacteriales bacterium | reverse complement strand
AACAACGAGATAAAATCCATCATCGATTATTTAGACGATTTTCATGGGTTTAATAGTTTAAAAGGTGTTTACACGCAAGATTATGAAGCTCAGATTTTAGCTTACAACAATAAAAAAGAACGATGGAGCAGAATTAATGAAGCCGAAATTTACATGAAAGCTTTAGGTTTAGAATACAAACATACTTACATCGATTATGAAAACAATTATTTTTCGTTTTCCACAACCTACAACAACAATTTAACTGAAGTTGCTGGCTACGATTATATGATAAAATTTAACCTGTACTTATCTTCTGGTGCAAATTCTTTAACCACTTTTAAGGTAAACGATAATACTTTTGAGTTTAGAAACAATAAAGATAATTCGTACAAAATGAATGTGTTTAAAAACAACAATATTGTTACTGAAATTGATTTTAAAATATTGCAAAAAAGCTTGTTTGCAAAATATGGCATGAAAAACAGTTACGATTTACCTCAACAAGATTTATTATTGGTTGGGTTAACTGAACAAATGAGTTATAAAGTGAATGTTGAAAATATGGCATTTAACAAAGTAGATGGAGAATTAAAACTCAACTCTGTAAATGGAACTTTCTTTTTTAAGTTGAATAAGGGAAATACTTCCGCAAACAATGAAAACAACATCTTTATTGAAGATTCCGGGTCAAGCCCCGAAGTATCGAGACAGGCTCCGGAATAACGTCTTTATTTGTTTGCGGAAGATAAAAAATTACTTTTTAATATTAAAAGGTACTTTTAAACTTACCACAACATTAGTTCCCATGTCGTAAATTCCATCAGGTTTTAAACGAGATAAATGGTTGTAATATTTTTGGTTCAACAAATTAGTAACACCTATACTAACTATAAATGCTTGTTGTCCCCAATAAATATCTCCTCCAATTTTTGCTCCTAAAACTACATAAGCAGGTGTTTTCGTTTCAAATTCATCAATATTATTTTGCTCAAAAATGGTATTTGATTCTATACTTAAAAACGGATTTTTAATTGAACTAAAGTCCTTTATTTCAGCTTTTAAGGTATTTAATAAATTATGAGCAGGTATTCTTGGCAAATACGAACCATTACTTCTTTTACCAA
Organism: uncultured Flavobacteriales bacterium; assembly: GCA_963977515.1. GTDB lineage: Bacteria > Bacteroidota > Bacteroidia > Flavobacteriales_E > Vicingaceae > Vicingus. Next base: position 8,544 of record CAXBPN010000085.1, on the reverse strand, counting down.
TTACCATAGCAAACTGTGTTTCAAAATGTAACCAGTGCATACTGTGTGGATGAATGTCTAAACTAGTTTCAAAGCCATACAAATTTGCATCAGATTGCCTATAACTAAATACGGTTTCTGTATCGATAATAGAATCTGTAGGTGTTAAATAAATATAGTTGTTAATTAAATTATTAAATCCCGACACAGCAAAAGAAACATGTTCTCCGATGTATTCCATACCCAAATCAAATTCAATATTTTGTTCTGTTTTCAATGCTAAGTTTCCTATTTCATACCTAAAAGTACCTTCGTGTACTCCATTAGATGATAATTCTGCTAGATTCGGAGCTCTAAAACCAGAAGCAACATTAAAACGAGTTAATAATTTTTCATTCCATTTATAAGTTAAACCTAGTGAACCATTTACACTTGTATATTCTCGATTAAAAGGGATTTTATAACCTTCTTCTGCTACTTCGCCCATTTCTTTCCCTTCTACCTTTTTTACATCGTAACGAATTCCAGAAATAACCGCCAGTTTATTTTTAGCGTATTTAAACATTCCAAAACCACCAACTTGCTGAACAATAGCATCTGGTATCAAATTCTCTTCACCATTATTTGTGTTGGTTTGGTATTTCCCTTGAGAACCTAAAATTATTTCTACATTTTTAAATTCGGGCAAGTGCCATTTTAAGTCATAATTAGTGGTTTGCAAAAGCATATCTAGTGCCGCAGAATCTTGAATATTATGATAGAACGATTCTTTTACTTCTCCTTCTTCAAACTCTGTTCGATTATTAGTCAAATAACCTAAATTTAATTTTATATGCGACTTTTTGATATGAAAAGTATTTTGAGTTGAAAGAATTTGGTTAGTTACCACTTGAAATGGGGCTGACAAATTACGACTTGTATTTTGCACTCCTATTTCTTCTGGAATACCAATTGCAGATTGTAAAAACGAATAATTCACATCGTTTGTCCACCATTTAGACATAAAACCAACACTGGCTTTTAAAGCACTTTCGGTAAATCGAGTATTCGTAACTCGCTCGCCATTTCCTTGCAAATAATCTCCATGAGAACTTCTTCCCCCATTCAGTTTATACCTAAAATTATCGGTAGTTCCTTTAAATCCAAAATTAGATTGGTAACCATTGGTGTTTGAGAAATATTTAGTTCCAATACTCCCCACAATGGTGTTAATGTTAGCTGGTCGTTCGTCAACAAAATGTAAAACGCCTCCCATAGCATCAGCACCATACAATAATGATGATGGTCCTTTTATGACTTCTACTTTATCTATTCCTATTTCACTTAATCCCAAACCATGCTCATCTCCAAACTGTTGATTATCAATTGGAACTCCTTCACTAAAAACCAAAACACGATTAAAGCTTAATCCTCTAATAACTGGCTTCCCAATTCCTATCCCTGTACTAACCATGTTAACTCCAGCAACATTAGATAATGATTGCATTAAAGTAGGTTGTAGAGATTGTTGCAGTTGTTCGGCATTAAATTGAATAACATCCACTGGATTTTCATCTTGACTACTGTGATAAACTGACGAGACAACAAATTCTTTTGCTTCAATAACAGTTGGATGTAAATCAAAATTAAGTGTTAAATCTTCTTCTGTAATGCTTATCGTTTCTAAAACAATTTCATAGCCGACAAAAGAAACTTGAATTTTATATTCTCCTTTTCTTGGTAATTTTAAATTATAATTACCATTAACATCTGTTGTTACTCCTTTTTTAAGCTCTGGAAGATATATATTAACTCCCGGCAATGTCTCATTTGTATGACTATCTTTGATAGTTCCCTTTAGTGATTGTGAGGCACTATCATGAATACCAAATAGCAATAAAACGAGCGTTATAAATAATATTCTCATTTTAATAATGTATTAAGTTAAATCTAAATTATTTTGCTTGGTAAAGCACCAAGCGTATTTATCTTAACACATAGAAGGAGGTCCTCGAAGAGAATGGGAATTTTGAATTATTTTTTTTACATACTGAGTATAGTATGTTTTAACGATATAATCTTTATAGTTATTAAGTTGAGTTAATTGAAGTGCTTCAATTGTTTCGGAACTAAAAGAAAAGTGAAAATCACAAACAACATCATTGTCAAAAAAATCAACTTCATGAAAATGAAGACTTGTTGTTGTAGTACATTCAACATCGTGATGGTGAAAAAATAATTCGTGAACAGTTTTACCAACAACAACATTTGTCATGGATAAAACAAGTACAACACTTAGCATATTTTTAAACACTTTCACAAATACGAAGTTACGCTTTTATTGTTTTGAAATGGCATCCCATCCTTGAGCAACAAGTTTATGTACCACTTCATTTTTATCTACAATTTGATAATCTCCTTCTGAACTTGTAATATGACCAATAACTGCAACTCGTTTACTTTCTTTAATCTTATTGTAATCTTCTAACGAAATAGTAAACAATAATTCATAATCTTCTCCACCATTTAAAGCACAAACGGTTGCATCTAAATTCATTTCTGAAGCTAAATTCATGACGGTGAAATCAATAGGAATTTTGTTTTCATAAATCGTGCACCCTACTTTTGATTGCTTACAAATGTGTGTCAAATCTGAAGAAAGTCCATCAGAAACATCTATCATAGAAGTTGGCTGAATGCCCATTTCTTTAAACATATCTATCACATCTTTTCTTGGTTCAGGTTTTAATTGTCGTTCCAACACATAATCATGTCCATCAAAATCAGGTTGTACTCCAGGAGCTTCTTTAAAAACTGTTTTTTCTCTTTCTAGTAATTGAAGCCCCATAAATGCTCCACCTAAATCTCCCGAAACACAAATCAAATCGTTTTCTTTAGCTCCATTTCTATAAACAACCTCTTTTTTATCAGCCTCTCCTATTGCTGTAATACTTAAAATTAACCCTGATAAAGATGAAGTTGTATCTCCTCCTACTAAATCAACACCATAAATTTCACAAGCTAACAACATTCCTTCATAAAGCTCTTCCAATGCTTCAATAGAAATTCTATTCGATACTGCCATTGAAACTGTAACTTGCGTTGGTGTTCCATTCATAGCATAAATATCAGACAAATTAACAGCAATAGCCTTATAACCTAAATGCTTAAAAGGAGTATAAAGTAAGTCGAAATGAACACCTTCAACTAGCATATCAGTTGTAACTAATGTTTGCTTATTTTTAAACTCAAGCACTGCTGCATCGTCGCCAACACCTTTTTTTGACGATTTGTTTTGTAATTTTATATTTTCTGTCAAATGTTTGATTAAGCCAAACTCTCCAAGAGTGCTTATTTCATTTACAGGATTTGGATTTTTATCTTCTAACATAATGCAAAGTTATGAAAAGAATAAATTGTTTACATTAGATTTATTAAAACACTTAAAAACATATTATCTTATTTACGAAGCCCAATAAAATGGAGCTTAATTGGTTTTGGTGTAATTTTTATTTCCATTATTATATTGTCTTTTACTTCTATTCCTTTTTGGATGTATTATTATTTAGGACAATCTGAAACTAAACTTGATACTTCTCCAGAATATATAGTAGTGATGAGTGGTGGCGGTATTCCAAGTGAGTCTGGTTTAATGAGAACCTATATGACTGCCCAAGTTGCCAATAAATTTACTGATGCAAAAATAATTGTTACCATGCCTGGTGATTATACCGATACATTATCTTCTTCCTATTTAATGAAAAAAGAATTGATGATTAGAGGTGTTGATGGTAATAGAATAATATTTGAAAACAAAGGTACAAATACTCGATATCAAGCTTTAGAAGTAAATAAATTAATGGATAATAAGTTACCCACATTAGTAGTTACTTCACCTGAACACATGTACCGTTCAGTGAAATCTTTCCAAAAAATTGGATTTACAAATATTAGTGGACAAGCTGCTTTTGCTCAACCTGCCGAAGCCTCATTTTTATTTGAGGATGAAGAACTTGGTGGAAATAACATGATGCCAAATATTGGAAACAACACTCAAATTCGTTACCAATTCTGGAACCACCTTAACTATCAGCTTATTGTGTATCGTGAATATTGTGCTATCACATTTTATAAGCTTAAAGGTTGGTTATAATCACACCCTTCTTCTTTTTAAAAAATTCAATCAATTTGTTTGGTTCAGTACCACTTTTTAGGTACATTTGCATTAATTTAGAATCAATCTAAATAAGATAAAAATGATAACAGTTTCAGAAAACGCAAAAAAACAAGCAATTAAATTAATGTCAGAAGACAGCTCTCCAAAAGATAGCTTTATTCGTGTTGGTGTAAAAGGTGGTGGATGCTCAGGCTTAGTTTACGACTTAACTTTTGATCATGTAATTAATGATGATGACAAAGTATTTGAAGACAATGGAGTAAAAGTAGTTTGCGATAAAAAGAGCATTCTATACTTAGCAGGAACCGAATTAGATTTTTCGGGAGGCTTAAACGGAAAAGGATTTTTATTTAAAAATCCGAATGCAAACAGAACTTGTGGGTGTGGAGAAAGTTTTTCACTCTAGTAGAAAGTGAAAAGTAGAAAGTGGAAAGACATGAATGTCAACAACTTTTAACTTTATAACTTTTAACTTTTAACTGAACAAAATGGGATATACAGAAGAAGACTTAGAAAAAGAATTAGAAAACAAAGAATATAAATACGGATTTACTTCAAACATTGAATCAGAAGTAATTCCTAAGGGTTTGAATGAGGATGTTATTCGCTTAATTTCAAGCAAAAAAGAAGAGCCTCAATGGCTTTTAGACTATAGGTTAAAAGCATTTGCTACATGGCAAAAAATGACAGAAAAAGATTGGGCACATGTAAAATACCCAACTATTGATTTTCAAGACTTGGCTTATTATTCAGCTCCAAAAAAGAAAAAAGATGTGGATTGGGATGATGTTGATCCTGAAATGAAAGCAACAATGGACAAATTAGGAATATCTATGGATGAGCAAAAAGCTTTATCTGGTGTTGCTGTTGATTTTGTTTTCGATTCTGTATCTGTAAAAACTTCTTTTCAAGGAAAATTAAATGAATTAGGTATTATTTTTTGCTCTTTTAGCGAAGCAGTTAAAAATCATCCTGATTTAGTAAAACAATATATGGGAACAGTAGTTCCTTCAACAGATAACTTTTATGCAGCTTTAAATTCTGCAGTTTTTTCTGACGGTTCATTTTGCTATATTCCTAAAGGAGTTAAGTGTCCGATGGAGCTTTCTACTTATTTTAGAATTAACGAAGCAAGTACGGGTCAATTTGAAAGAACTTTATTAATTGCTGACGAAGGTAGCTATGTAAGTTACTTAGAAGGATGTACTGCTCCACAAAGAGATGAAAACCAATTACACGCTGCTGTTGTAGAATTAATTGCACTTGATAATGCTGAGATTAAATATTCTACGGTTCAGAACTGGTATCCCGGAAATGAAGAAGGTGTTGGAGGTATCTACAACTTTGTAACTAAAAGAGGTATTTGTCATACCAATTCAAAAATCTCTTGGACTCAAGTAGAAACTGGTTCAGCAGTTACATGGAAATATCCTTCTTGTATTTTAAAAGGAGATAATTCTGTTGGTGAGTTTTATTCAGTTGCTGTAACAAACAACTATCAGCAAGCAGATACTGGAACCAAAATGATTCACTTAGGAAAAAACACAAAAAGTACAATTATATCTAAAGGTATTTCTGCTGGTTTTAGTAATAACTCTTATAGAGGTTTAGTTCAAATCAACAAGAATGCAAGCAACGCAAGAAATTTTACTCAGTGTGATTCATTGTTAATGGGAGATAAATGTGGAGCACATACATTCCCATACATTGAAGCAAAAAATAGTACAGCAAAAATTGAACACGAAGCAACAACTTCAAAAATTGGTGAAGATCAAATATTTTATTGTAACCAAAGAGGTATTGATACAGAAAAAGCGATAAACCTTATTGTAAATGGTTATTGTAAAGATGTGTTAAACAAACTACCTATGGAATTTGCAGTTGAAGCACAAAAATTATTAGAAATTAGTTTAGAAGGTTCTGTTGGGTAAAAGCCTCCCCAACCCCTCCAAAGGAGGGGCTATTAGTAAAATAGTATTTGAGGTGAAAAATAAAAATGAATAAAGTAAAAAAATAATATTAAATCAATTCCTCCCCTTCGGGGAGGCTAGGAGGGGCATATGTTAAAAATAAAAAATTTACACGCAAGCATCAACGGAAAAGAAATTCTTAAAGGAATTAACTTAGAAATTAAACCAGGTGAAGTTCATGCAATAATGGGACCTAATGGTTCAGGAAAAAGTACACTTTCGAGTGTATTGGCAGGAAGAGACGTATTTGAAGTAACTGAAGGTGAGGTTACATTTGAAGGAAAAGATTTATTAGATCTTGCACCAGAAGATAGAGCAAAAGAAGGTTTGTTTTTAGCGTTTCAATACCCAATAGAAATACCGGGAGTTAGTAACATTAACTTTTTAAAAACGGCTATAAACGAAAAAAGAGCTTACCATAATCAAGAACAAGCAACCGCTAAAGAATTTTTGGGAATGGTAAAAGAAAAATCTGCATTAGTTGAATTGGATGCTAAATTAGCATCACGTTCTGTAAACGAAGGATTTTCTGGTGGAGAAAAGAAAAGAAACGAAATATTTCAAATGGCAATGCTAGAGCCTAAGTTGGCTATTTTAGATGAAACAGATTCAGGTCTAGATATTGATGCCTTGAGAATAGTTGCAAATGGAGTTAACTTATTAAAATCGCCAACAAATGCAACAGTTATTATTACGCACTACCAACGGTTATTAGATTATATAGTGCCTGATTTTGTGCATGTATTACATGACGGGAAAATAGTTAAATCTGGAACAAAAGAATTGGCTCTTGAGCTAGAAGAAAAAGGTTACGATTGGATTAAGGAAGAGTTAAAAGTTTAAAGTTCGAGGTTTAAAGTTGAACACTAAACCCGAAACAAAGAACACCAAACTTGAAACGAAAAGACATGATTACAGAATTATCAAAAAAAGATTTATTGCTAGAAAATTTAACCCATTTAGATTTTTCTAACGAACCAGATTTTTCAAAACAATTAAGAAGTAATGCAAAATCTAATGTTCAACAACTTGATTTACCAACTTCAAAAACCGAGTATTGGAAATACACTCGCCTTGGAAAAATAACAAACAAAAGATTTACAACTCCAACGACTCCATCAACTGAAAAGATTGATGTATCTACTTTTAAAATTCCAAATTTAGATGCAAATATTGTTGTTTTAGAAAACGGATTTTATAGAGCTGATTTATCACAAATAGAAACTCAAGAAGGGTTTAGAGTTTTATCTCTAAGAGAAGCTATTCTAAATAATGATGGTTTTATTAAAGACCATTTAGGTGGTATAGCTAAAGCTGAAAAAGAATTATTCGTAGCCTTAAACACTATGAATTTTACTGATGGTGTTTACTTTGATTTAGATAAAAAAGTTGTTGCAAAAAAACCAACACACATTATAAATATAATTACTCAAGATGGCATTTTTACCAACACTAGAGTAATTGTTAAAGCACACGATTTTTCTTCAGTAAAAATTATAGAATCGTTTGTAAATATTGGAGGAGAAAATAGTTTTACCAATAATGTTAGCGAATTCTTTTTAAATCCAAATTCGCAAATAGAATACAATAAGATTCAAAATAAATCTAAAGAAAGCTACCACATATCGACTGAACAAGCTTACCAAAGAGCTAATAGTAACTTTACTATTAATACTGCGACTTTTAATGGAGCCTTAGTTAGAAACAATTTAAATATTGAAGTTAATGCTAGTAACTGCGAAACTAACTTAAACGGCTTATACTTAGGAAGAAATAACGACCATATTGACAACCATACAGTAGTGGACCACATGAAGTCCCACTGTAACTCTAACGAAGTTTACAAGGGAATTTTAGATGATAATTCTACTGGTGTGTTTAACGGAAAAGTATTCGTTAGACAAGACGCACAGATTACAAACGCTTTTCAACAAAACAACACAATTTTACTTTCTGACAATGCTGTTTCTAACTCTAAACCAGAATTAGAAATTTATGCAGATGATGTAAAATGTAGTCACGGATCTACAACTGGGCAAATTGATGAAGAAGCAATTTTCTATTTACAGACAAGAGGAATAAGTAAAAAAAGTGCCATTAATTTGATGGTTAATGCTTTTGCAAAAGACGCTTTAGCTAAAATAACTATTGAACCTTTAACAGAATACATCAATACAAAAATTGAGGAAAGATTTACAAAATAACTAAAAGTCCCTCCTAACAAGGAGGGATTTAGGGAGGTGTAAAATACCCCTCCAACTCCCCTTATTAGGGGAGAGTTTTATAAAAAAGATGACAAAAACATTAGACATAGCATCCATCCGAAAAGATTTTCCCATTCTTTCTAGAAAGGTAAATGGAAAGCCTTTGGTTTATTTCGATAATGGAGCTACATCACAAAAGCCTCAACAAGTTATTGATGCTATAGACAACTATTAC
>CAXBPN010000084.1:0-9814 GCA_963977515.1 uncultured Flavobacteriales bacterium | reverse complement strand
CCGGGTTGTAAGATGATAGTTTCTCTTGTTGTGTTTTTGCCAATGTTGTAAATCCATTTAAGCTGGTTGTTTTCTTCTACAAATATGGAAGTAATTCCTCTTGCAGGTAAAAAGATAGTAGCAATACCTGGGTCTGGTATAAAAACCTTTGTAGTATGACTTTGTGCAATGTTTACATTTTTAATGATAGTGCGAGGTAGTGTAAGTATTTCTAAATCGTAATTACCAACGATGTATTTGGTTGTTTCATCAAAATTTTGAACATGAAAAACATTTAAATCACCTTGCTTTTTTACTAAGCACTTTAAGTCGTCATATTCATTTAGTCCGCTCATTTCTAGTTTCAACATACCTTGAGGAGCATCTAAAGCAATAATATTATGTTTACCTGCAATAATGTTAATGTTTTCTTTTTTAACTTTTGGTAACGTGTGTACGGTTAAATCATAATTTAATGCTGGGTTAATAGGAACAGTGTCAGGCACTCCGTAACTGTTAAAGGTGTGAATAAAGTTGTATTCAATAGATTTTGAATGACTGTCGTAAAAAGTCATGTTTACATCTGTTTCGGTTGGTTCTCCATTTGCATCAATTAAATTTACTTGCACCGTAGTGTTGTTCATGACTTGTGAAATCACAATTTGCAACACATTTTTAAACGATTCTTGGTCTTTGGCTTCGTAGAAATTACCTACGCATTTAAAGGCTTCGATAGTTTCTAAGTCTAGTGCCATGCCAATAACAAAAGGTTTTAAAGAAACCCCATTTTTTTGGAGTGCTAAAGCGACTGCACAAGGGTCTCCTTCACATTCTTCAATACCATCAGTAATTAAGATAATAATGTTTTTACAATCCTTACAAGGAGGGAAATCGTTTTTTGTTTGTTCTAAAGAGTAAGCAATAGGAGTAGTTCCTTGTGGTCTAATATCCAATAATTTACTTTTTATTTTGCTAAAGCTGTTGCTTGAAAAAGGAACTTCTAACTTAGTATCTTCACAGCTTCTGTTTCCGGCAGCTACGGAGAATTGATGTCCGTAAACTCGAAGAGCAACTTCTACATTCTCCATTTGTTGCATGCTGTCCATTAAGTTGCTTAATAGGCGAGTAGCAACTTTTATTTTTTGTTCTTCGCCCCACCTTCCTAGCATACTTTGCGAGCCATCTAACACAAAAAGGGTTCTTGTTTTCTGTTTGGTTTGAGCAAAAGAAGTTGTCGCTAAACATAAAAGCATAGCGATTAAAAGTTGTTTGAGATATGTTGGTAAAGTGTTCAGTATATTTTATTTAAGTTCAAGGTTTCGGGTTCAATGTTTAACTTGAAACAAAGAACCTTAAACTTATTAGTAATCACCTAAAGTTTCTTCTAATTGGTTAAGGGCAGAAGCTAATTGCTCATCGTTTGGAGCAGAACCATGCCATTTATGCGTTCCCATCATATAATCAACACCTTGTCCCATTTCTGTTTTCATTATTATCATAACGGGTTTTCCTTTACCTAAGTGTGTTTTAGCTTCGTTTAATGTGTCTAATAGGTTTTGCATGTTGTTTCCATCCATTTCTATAACATCCCATCCAAAAGCTTGCCATTTTGCTTTTATATCCCCTAAACCTAAAACTTCATCAAGACTTCCGTCAATTTGTTTTTGGTTGTAATCTATTGTAGCAATGTAGTTGTCAACTTTATTATGAGCAGCATACATGGCAGCTTCCCATATTTGACCTTCTTGAATTTCACCATCACCATGAAGTGAGTAAACTATGCCCTTATCGTTATTTAATTTCTTTGTTAAAGCTGCTCCAATTGCATTCGACATTCCTTGTCCTAAAGAGCCACTAGCAATTCTAATTCCTGGCAACCCTTCGTGAGTTGTTGGGTGTCCTTGTAAGCGTGAATTTAATTTTCTAAATGTTTTTAATTCATCAACAGGGAAATAACCTGAACGAGCTAAAACGCTATAAAATACTGGGGAAATATGCCCGTTTGATAAGAAGAAAATATCTTCATTGGTTCCATCCATATTAAAATCGGTATTGTGATTCATAATGTCGAAATATAGTGCTACTAAATAGTCGGTACAACCTAACGAACCACCTGGGTGTCCAGAACTTACGGCGTGAACCATTCTTACAATATCTCTACGTACTTGAGAAGCAATTTTTTCTAATTCAATAATAGATGGCATTTTATTTGCGTTTTTATGTTAAAAAATTTGAAGTCAAAAGTAGTTGAAATTGCGTTTAAACCAAGAGGCTTGTTGAAAACTTTAATAACTAATTTTTAACCATACAGATATAAATAATTGGTTGTTGATAATCCCTTTAGAAGGCTTGTAAATAGCTCTCTTTTAAAGGTAATTTTAATGCAAAATAAATTTAGTGTCAGCATGAAAAAAATAGGTGGAATTATATTGGTTTTTGTATTTTTTATCTCAAGTGCTTTTATCTCGCCATTGTTAGATAAAGGATTGGGTAAAAAAGAGAATGATCCACCATTTTTTAAAACCTCTTCAACTTGGGCAGATTCTGTTTTGCAAACAATGAACGTTGAAGAAAAAATAGCTCAATTATTAATGGTTGCTGCTTATTCGAATAAAGATGAGAAACATGAATTAGAAATTGAAAAGTTAATCACTGAGAATAAGATTGGTGGTTTAATTTTTATGCAAGGAGGACCAGAGCGACAAGCAAGGCTGTATAATCGTTACCAAAAAGCTTCTAAAATACCATTGATGATTTCTATTGATGGAGAATGGGGCTTGGCTATGCGTTTGGATAGTACGGTTAAGTATCCTTATCAAATGACTTTGGGGGCAATACAAGATGAAAAATTGATCTATGAAATGGGTGTTGATATTGGAGAGCAATGTCAGCGATTAGGAATACAAGTGAACTTCGCTCCAGTTGTAGATGTAAATGTAAACCCCAAAAATCCAATAATAAATGCTCGTTCGTTTGGAGAAAATAAATACAATGTGGCTCAAAAAGGCGTGGCTTATATGAAAGGAATGCAATCGGTAAACGTGTTGGCAAATGCTAAGCATTTCCCAGGCCATGGTGATACTGATATGGATTCACATAAATCATTACCAATTATCAATCATGATGTAAATCGAATGGATTCTGTAGAGTTGTATCCGTTTAAGCAGTTGATTGAAAATGAATTGGCAAGTATGATGGTCGCTCATTTGTATATTCCTGCTTATGAGAATACGCCTAATGTAGCAACTACTTTATCAAAAAATGTAGTTACTAATTTGTTACAAGATAGTTTAGGGTTTAAAGGCTTGATTTTTACTGATGCCTTAAACATGAAAGGGGTAAGTTCTTTTTATAAACCAGGAATAGTAGATGTAATGGCGTTGTTGGCAGGAAATGATGTGTTGTTGTTTTCGGAAGATGTACCTACTGCTATAACAGAGATAAAAAAAGCAATAGATGAAGGTCAAATTTCAATTGAAGAGATTAATAGAAGATGTTTGAAAATATTGGTAGCTAAAGAGTGGGCAGGTTTAAATACAACTAAACAAGTTAAGTTAAAAAACTTAACAGCCGATTTAAACAAGAAAGAATATGAATTATTGAATAAGAAGCTATTCCAAAAAGCATTAACGGTATTAAAAAATGATAGTGATTTAATTCCGCTAAAACGATTAGATACATTGAGTATTGCATCTATTGCTATTGGAGATGGGGAGTTTGAAGATTTCCAAAATTCTTTAGAATTATACAGTACAATTGCCAAGTATAATGCAAAAGATATAACTGAAGATAACTTTGTGAGTTGGGAAGAAACATTAAAAAATTATAACACTGTAATAGTATCGTTTCATAATTCAGATAAAAACCCTTGGAAGAAATATAGAATAGAGGAGAAAGCTCAAAAATTGGTTGGAAAACTGAATGAAACGGGGAATAATGTAATCTTAGTTGATTTTATGAATCCTTACAGTTTGATTGGGTTTAGTGAGGCTGAACAAGTAACTTCTTTGGTTGCTGCTTATCAGAATAATAATTATACTAATCACGCTGTTGCTGAATTGATTTATGGTGGAATAGGAGCAAACGGGAGATTACCAGTAAGTGTTTCTGAACAATTTAAAGAGGGGGCAGGTTTAGTTATTGAACCTTTAGGAAGATTTAGTTATGTTGCTTCTGAAGAAGTAGGGATTCCAGAAAATGATTTGTACCGAATTGATAGTATTGCGAATAGCGGTGTAAAAGAGGGAGCTTATCCGGGATGTCAAGTTTTTGTAGCTAAAGATGGAAAAGTGATTTACAATAAATCGTTTGGTTATCATACTTATGATAGTTTAATTGAGGTTAAGAATACTGATATTTATGATTTAGCATCGATTACTAAAGTAGCTTCAACCTTATTGACGGTTATGCAATTGCAAGACCAAGATAAGTTTAGTTTAGATTTAAATTTATGTGATTATTTGAGTGATTTAATTCCTGATACTTCTGATTATGGAAACTTGAATTTAAGAGAAATATTAGCTCACCAATCAGGTTTGCAAGCATGGGTTCCATTTTATTTAAAAACAATAAGAAACAAAGAGTTAGACCCAGTTATTTACAGTAGTGATTCATCTAATTTTTATCCATATAGAGTTGCTAAAAATATTTATATAAACCAGCATTATCCAGCTATTATTTATCAACGTATTTTAAAAGGGCCATTAAAAGAGAAAGAGTATAAGTATAGTGATTTAGGTTATTACTTTTTATTAAAAATAGCAGAAAAACAAACTGGAAAAAAACTGAATGATTATGTTGGGAATATCTACAGTCAAATGGGAATGTCAACCACTGGGTACTTGCCAAGAAATCGTTTTTCGTTGGATAGAATTCCTCCAACTGAGGATGATAAAATTTTTAGAAAACAAATAATTCATGGAGATGTTCATGATCCAGGAGCAGCAATGTTAGGCGGAGTTGGTGGACATGCAGGACTTTTTTCAAATGCAAATGATTTAGGAAAACTAATGCAGATGTATGTAAATAAAGGAATGTATGGTGGTGAACGCTACATTAAAGACACCACATTAAACGAATTTATTAAATGCCAATATTGTGTAGATGGAAACAGAAGAGGAGCTGGATTTGATAAACCTATAACTGATGGAGAAGGTGGTCCTACTTGTAGTTGTGTTTCTTATTTAAGTTTTGGGCATTCAGGTTTTACAGGTACAATTGCTTGGGCTGACCCAGTAGAAAACATTGTGTATGTGTTTCTATCAAATAGAACATTTCCAGATGCTGAAAATAAAAAGTTATTGAGAATGAACATTAGAACAGATATTCAACAAGTTGTTTATGATGCGATAAATAAGAACAAAGTAATTAGTTCTAATTAACCAACATCAGACAACCCGTTACCATTGTTTTCTATCCCTTCAATTAAGTTGTTGATGTGCTTAATAATATCTAAACTAAAGCTAGAAAAGAAGTGGTTAGCGTGTTTTTCTTTTTGAAAATACAAGTTGTGTTCAGCAAACTCAGGAGATAAGAAATAGATTTGCTCATCTTTAAAGTTTGTAATTAAGCTTTCTATCAGCTCTTTACACGAACTTTCAGTAAAATATAAATCAACAACAATTGCTGCTGGTTTTTTTACTTTTAATTTTTTAATGTCAAAGTCCTTAAAACTGATGTCGTAGCTTTCGTAATAAATGTCAGTATCAATATATTCGGAAAGGTAGCTGTTGCCAGAATTACTTAGAAAGTAAATTGTGAAGGGTGGTTTTTTGCTGTAGTTTATCATGGCCGTCAGTTTAAGGGGTTCTGTATATGTAAACGTATAAACTTGCCATTTGGATGTTTTGATATACGCTTTTTTTTATGCAATTTTATTAACGGTATAAAAACATAGCAAAATGAAGCGTATTGTAATTTGTTCGGATGGTACTTGGAATAAACCAGAAGAAAATTTGAACGAAGATTTCCCAACTAATGTATTAAAATTCTCAAGAGCTGTAAAACCAATTGATAATAATGGGGTTGCACAAATCGTTTTTTACGATTGGGGAATTGGTTCTTATCATAATAGTGTAAAAGGGGGTGCTTTTGGAGCTGGATTGGATAAAAACATTATGGATGCATACCGTTTTATTGTACATAATTATGATGAAGGTGATGAAATCTATTTGTTTGGATTCAGTAGAGGTGCCTATACAGTAAGAAGTTTAGCTGGTTTAATGAATAACTGTAGTGTGTTGAAAAAAGAAAACGCCAACAGAATTAATGAAGCTTACGAGTTGTATAAAAATCCAGATGAAAAACCAAGTGGAGACTTTTCGATAAATTATAGAAAGCTTTATTCAGTTACAGATAAAGTACCTATCCATTTTGTGGGAGTTTGGGATACGGTAGGTTCTATGGGGTTGCCTTCTAGTATTTTTGGATTTATTAAAAAGAAACATTTGTTTTATGATTCTAAGATTGGATCTATTGTAAAAACTGCTCGACATGCTTTATCTATTCACGAACTTCGAAAAGATTTTAAACCAACAATATGGGAGCAAGATTCAGCGGGGAAGGTAGATTTAAAGCAAGTATGGTTTTCTGGTGTTCATTCTGATGTAGGGGGAAGTTATGCTCCAGATGATAAAGGATATACATTAAGTGACATTCCAATGATTTGGATGAAAGAGCAAGCGGAAAAACAAAAACTACAATTCCAATCGCATATTGATGCCGTAACATTAAACCCATTTGCTGGTCAGAATGATGAATTTAAAAAGCATTATAAATGGCTAGGGAGACATTCAAGAAAAATATTACCAGAAACTCCATTGCACATTAGCGTAAAACAACGTTATGAAAATGATGAAAAGGCGATGCCTAGCAATTTAGCGAAATACGTAAAGGAGTACGGTTGGAATGTTTTTAAGGATTAATTATTTTGGAGTTACATCTATTAAATAAACCATGGTAGCCATTGCAGCAGAGTGGTGGTAATTTTATTAATTTACTTTTTAAGAGTTAAACTATTTTATTACATTTAGTCTTTCCATTAATTTAATAGATGCAAAGTCTTTTTAAATACTTGTTTTTTTGTTTATCATTCTCTTTGCTGAATTTATCTGCCCATTCAACAAAAACCGATTCCATACAAAATGTGCTAGAGCAATGTAAAAGAATAATGGAAAGCAATCCTGATTCTGCATATAAAATACTAAATAACATATTAAGTACTTCCAATTTAACAAACAAAGATCATTTTTATCCGTACTTATTGTTACAGTTAGGTGATTATCATCGTGTTAGCGGTAATTATGATTCATCGTATGTTAAATACTTTGCCGCATTAAATGAGTTTGAAAAAAGAAAAGATCAAAATTTAATTGCTGAGGTAGAGCTTAACATTGGCATTTTATATGATTTGCAACGAGATCCAAAAAGTGCAATAAAAAAATACAAGGAAGCACTAATCAATTATACTTTGGTTAATGATACTACCGGAATTATTAAAGCTTATATGAACTTAGGTATTTCGTATAAAAATATTGGATTATCATCTTCTAGCAATTCCATATTAGATAGTGCTTTTTTTTATTATAATAAAGCTGATTTTTTTTTGGATAAAGTAAAACACCCATTAGGATTGACTAAGCTTTATATAAATATTGGCAATTTAAAATATACTCAACAACATTATGTTGAAGCTGTGTTTTATTACAAGAAAGCCCTTAAAATCGCTGAACCAAATAATTATAACCATGAGCTTGCCTTAATTCTAGATAATTTGGGCTGGGCTTATCAAGAATTAAATGAGAATAACATTGCTTTAAACTATGCATTAGATGGTCTTAAGATCGGTAGAAAAATAAATTCTAAATACAATGTTGTTAATTCTTTGTCTAATATTAGTCGAATATATGAAAAATTAAAAAATTATAAAGAAGCCAATAAGTACTTAAATCAATTAATAATGGCTAATGATTCGTTAATAAACGAAAATACCATTGAGCTTCAAAATAAGCTTCAAAGCAAATACGAAAGTGAGAAAAAAGATAATGAAATAATATTACTAAATACACAGAAAGAAAAAAATGCAGCACTTGCTCTTGCTGAGCAAAAGAAAAAAAACATAATAATTACTACTATTACTTTTGGATTAATTTTAGTTCTTGTTTTTTCTTTCTTTTTGTACAAACGATTTCGAATTACCCATCGCCAAAAAAACATTATAGATCAAAAAAATAAAGATATTACAGATAGTATAAATTATGCAAAAAGAATACAAACAGCTTTATTAAAAGAAGAAGAACATGTGAGCAGTAATGTGCCGACACATTTTATTTTTTTTCAGCCAAAAGATATTGTGAGTGGTGATTTTTATTGGACATCCCAAAAACAGGATGTTTTATATCTGGCTGTAGCTGACTGTACAGGTCATGGGGTTCCTGGAGCATTTTTAACAATGCTTGGGATTGCATTTTTAAATGAAATTACCAGTCAAGAAAAAATTCTATCTCCATCAGAAATACTTGATGAACTTAGGGGTAAGTTTATTTCTGAATTAAACCAAACAGGCAAAGAAGGGGTAAATAAAGATGGAATGGATATATCTATTATTAAACTTAATTTAACGAATAATCAATTAGAATGGGCTGGAGCAAACAATCCTCTTTGGGTAGTCACTTCCCAAAAAAGTTTAATAGCTAAATATAAAAGAGAAAGAGACGTTTCCAACAAAGATAAAACATTAATAGCTATTGCACCCAACAAACAGCCTATTGGATTTTTTCATAAAATGTCCTCTTTTATCAATCACACCATTCAATTAGAAAAAAATGATACCATTTATCTCTTTTCTGATGGTTATGCCGATCAGTTTGGAGGAGAAAAGGGAAAAAAATTCATGTATTTGCCTTTCAAAAAATTAATTCTCGAAAACGAAAACAAATCATTGGAAGAACAAAAAGAAATACTAAAATCTTCTTTTAATAATTGGAAGGGAGAAATGGATCAGCTAGACGATGTTTGTGTTATAGGTGTTAGAATATAATCTAGAGTTTACACTGAGTATGATTGGCATGAAAATTTTATAATTGTTATTTCAGGTAAATGTACATACATCTATTTTTATTTGAAAGAAGAATAAATGATGAAAATTGGGAAGCTGTATCGTTTAAAATTTATCGTTGATTAACGGTAAACTCAGTTTTTTAACTACGGCAATAGTTCTTATAATCATAATGATAGCTCCAGAAGTGATTGTGTTTATGATTTCATTTATACCAAAGTAGTTTAAAGAAACATAAGTAATTGCACCAGCAAAACAAGCCGTGGCGTAAATTTCTTTTCTAAATATTAGTGGAATTTCAGTACATAAAATATCTCTAATAACTCCACCAAAAGTGGCAGTCATTACACCAAACATTACAGCAACTTCTACAGGAGCATTTAAAGTTAATGCTTTCTGAACTCCTAAAATGGTAAATAAACTTATACCGATAGTATCGAACAAAAAGATTGTTTTGCTCATCTTTTGAGTAACTTTCTTGAACAGTAAAGCAAAGAAAGCTCCACCCAAAACGATGTAAATGTATTTGGTTTCGATTATCCAACCTATTTCTACATTTAATAGTAAATCTCTAAGTGTTCCACCTCCAAGAGCAGTAACAAAAGCAATAATAAAACCACCAAATAAGTCTAACTTTTTGTTTGAAGCCGTAAGTAAACCACTCATAGCAAAAACAAAAACACCTATATAATCGAGTATGGAAATTATAGACATAATTTAACTGTTGTAAAAAGGGTAATCAGTATAGCCATCACCAGTATTACCATACCACTTTTCGTT
>CAXBPN010000083.1:0-9999 GCA_963977515.1 uncultured Flavobacteriales bacterium | reverse complement strand
CTGGGTGGTCAGTTTAAAACGTTAACAGGTGGTCACTTTCAGCGTTTTTTCCACATAATCAGTATTATTCTTTTCATATCATTTTATTTATTTGGTTCAATCAAACTTAGGATTATATTCCGAATAACGGATTAAATTCCGCAATAATTTTGTAATGCCTGCTCAATTTTATGGGCTATGGAAAATGAATTAGCTGTTAAAGTTTGTCGGTATATCTATAAAGAATTTCGTTCTAAGTACAAATCAAATCGAGAGTTTGCTGATAGTTGCGGGATTGATGAAAAGACGGTTCGACTTATCCAGCAAGAGGTTTATAATCCATCGTTGAACTTGTTTAAGCAGATTTGTGAAGCTCAGGGCGTGAAGATGAGTGTTGTTCTTGCTGATGTTGGAGAATAGCCCTATTTAAGCTTTTTTTCAAGCTTATCAAGATAGTTCTGCAAGCTGTAATAGTCATTCACAACCACTTGAAAATCATTCGGCATTACATCTGCGTTGATGCCAAGCAAGTAATCCTTGAAGATAGAATCTAAACTCTTCTTTAATCGTTCTGCTGGTGCAACTTCGTTTAATATTTGAATATCATTGATTAAATCCTGTTTCAGTTGTTCTTCCATTTGGTTAAGATTTTGGATTAAAAACTTTCTTTAAAGCAATGTGCCAGCCTGTTTCTCGAATGGATTTTTGTTTTTTGTCGCAAAGAGCTTGGTATATCTGAATGGCTACTTTGTTGAGGTCATCATTCTTTGTGATGATTTCTTTGACTAATTTGATGGCTTCGCTGTTGTTCTCGACCAACTTTGAGTTGGCTTCTGCTAAAACGGTTGTTGAATCAAGAAGCTGTTGGAGTTGTTCTGGTTTCATGGTCTGAAGTTTAAAGTTCTTCAGCAAGGATAAGAGGAAGCAAAGGATTCAGCAATAGCGGTGGATAGAAAGTTTTGAACGGATTGTTAACGGTCTGGTTTTTGATTTGATTTATTAGATTAAATTTGCCAGCTATGAAAAATAACTTGGATGAGCTTATAGAATTGATTGCTGAGGTAAAGCTGTTGTTGGAACTGAAGCAAAAAAGCATTAATGATGCAGACCAATTTACATCACACACCCAGGGTTATGTCAACAATATTTCCAGAAGAATATTAGCACTTGAGAGCGACTACAAAGAGATTAAAGAGCGATATTTTGATAATAAAGAGGTGTTCATCAACTTCAGAAAGAGAGTGAAAGAAATCATTGATGAGATTGTCTTGCTGAGTTAAAGGAAAAACTCGGTTTAATTCCTCAATAACCCCACTCTAAGGAGTTTTTGTTGGTTTTGGCTACCGTATTATCAAAATAAGAAGATGGTGTGGTGGTGGGCTTAAAATGGAGTTATTCTTCCATTGTCTTCAGCATATCAAAAAACTTATTGAAAATCTTATGCTTGGGTGCCTTCTTATCAAACCATTTCATTTGTTCTTCAAATAATTCTCCATCTTGGAACTTATCATCAAATTCATCTGCACTCATTTCTTCATTAATGGCAAGCAATACAAATCTGGCTCCAATGTTATCGTATGGATTGGAGTTTAATAATCCTTCAAAGATGTACTTAGCTTCTTCTACATTACCTAAAACCCATTGCATTTCTGCTCCCAAATACAGGAATCTTATTACTGGTCGGTTCTCTTGAAACATCCAGTGCATTTCTTCTGGAAACTTACCGTTTTTAATGACCAAACTTTTTGCTATGGCATAGCCTCTGAATGTAATTAGGTCTTGTTCGGCAAAGCGTTCTTGTTCTTCGTATAAGGAATATAGTTCTTGATAAGCTGTAAGGAATTGTGGGTATTCATCAATGATTTGGATGAGGATATTTTCTATTTCTTCTAATTTATCTGGGGGTTGGTTAAATAGTTCGTAATCGTAGGTTTCATAAAGGTTGATGAGTTGTTGAAGTCCTTTGCCTCCGTACTTTTCTTCATCGTAGATATATTCTTTCATTGGTTTATTGGTTTTGTTTGACCAAATTACAAAATATCAATCTTTAATTTTCTTTATTTTTTTATCATGTTAAAATGGGGATGATGGTCTGGTGGTGGTTTTTATTTCTTGTCTTTTATATTTTTTATTAAATTAGTAATCAAAATCTAACCTAAAACCTATGAAAGAATTTTTATTAGTAGCTATTGGTCTTATTTTTCCAGCATTACTTTATTTTAAAGTTTCGCCTAAACAATTACAACAAACAATAAAAAAAGGATTACTCTACCCAATAACCTATTCATTTAAAGGTACTGTGATTCAAACTACACCATCTGCTTTATTTGATGGTTTTACCTCTATTTACAATGTTGTTTTAACTATAGTGTTACTTGTTTTTGACATCTTTTATTTTTTAAGTTTCATTCAAGAAGGATTTGTTATTTCTGGTGCTATTTTCTTTATTGGTTTTGGGTGTTTCGCTCTTAGTTGTCTGTTCTGGAATACTTCTAATAATAATAGTTTGAAAATAGGTGTAACATTAAATATCATTGCTTTTATTACTTTACTTATTGCTAAAGCTTTAATGTTCTTCCAAATCTAACTATTACTAAAAATGCTTAAATCTATAATAACTATTATTACTCTTTTATTATCTGCTATTTCTTTTGCTCAAAGTGGGCAAACTGATTCTACAGTTTACAGGGAGGCTCGCATTTATGATGCTCGGATGGGTAATTTCTTATTGCCCGATAGTGTGTTTGTTTGTGATAATGGTTTGGATGGTAAATACCACTTAAATAAAGATTGTAAAGGGCTTAATAATTGTAAGCATTCTATAACTAAAGAGGAGTATATTAAATCTTCAGAGAAAAGAGAGCTTTGCGGGTATGAAGATTAAAAAAACCTCCCGACTGTTGCAAGAGGCTTTTTTGATTTTGCTTAATGTTTATTAGCGTTTGTATTTTAGAAGGGCCGTTTCGAATGTGTTAATTACTTTATTAAATCCCCATTCTTATCAAACTCCTCAATTCTGGGAAATTGTTCCCCTTCAAAATACACTATTCTTTCAAGTTTAGCAGGATTTTTCTTTTGATAGTAAATTCTCTTTGATACAATCCCTTTATTAAAATAAGTTTCTATAAGAATATTTCCTTCAAAATAATTTACAATTGATATTAAAGAGTCGTTTCTATATATAGAATAATCTGTATTCCATTCATCTACTATTGTAACAACGGTATCAAATTTATTTTTTATCTCTAAACTTATATTATCCGTAATTACATTAGGGTTTTCATAGCTATCATTATAATTTGTATCTAAATTTCCATCAATGTACATTTCTTTTGATGAAAGGTTTCCTTCTTTATCATAATACATCATTAATCCATTAAGCTTACCATTAAAGTAATTACTTTCAGACATAATTCTACCATTTTTATAATAAACTGTTAAAACACTATCAAAAAAACCATTTTTATAATAACCTTTTTGTTCAATATTTCCCTGTTTATAATACTTCTCAAAAGAGCCATTTAATATTCCATGTTCAAAATGTTCGGCATTTACAATGTTTTGATATTCTCCATAAGAAAACCAAAGACCATGTTTCATTTGATTATTGTCAAACTGATTAATATCTGATTTAGAGTATTTCTTATCCTTTATCAATTGAGAATAAAGTGTTTTATAAGAAAAACAAATACAGATTAATATTATTATTAAATTTCTCATGATTTTATTGAATAGAAGGTTTAATATTAGTAATGATTGGAGACGGATTTAATACAGGTGGAGACGTTACACTTATTCTTAAATCCCAATTATCTCGATTCAGACTCCCTGAATTAACTACTGAATATTGTACATTTCCAGAATTATTACTATTTATATTTACTGATTGATTAATAGAAAAACTACCAAAAGGATTATCGGATGATACTGGTCCATCAGTAGAGTAAATTTGGTTCGAACCACCACTACTATTCGTAGTATTGATAATTAAACTATTTGGCTGAGTTAAAGGGTTAAATTGAATGTTAACAGTAGAACCTTCTGGAGCATTTATGTTTGTATTAACAGTATTAACAGCTGATGGCGATGTTCTTGTGTTTGAAATTGGTACTTGAGTAGTAGTAGTTTGGTATGCATTAATTGCAATATTAGTAGTATTAGTTTGTCCCGTAGAGCCACTTGTTGTAGAACTGTTTCTCCCATTTTGACCTACAGCACCTTGTAAAAATTTTCTGTTTTGATACTTATTAGCTAACCTATCTGCTTCTGATTGAACAGCACTTCTAACATCACTGTAATTCATTCCACCATTTAATAAATCGCTTTCCATTTTCTTTAAAGGTTGAGTTATTTTCTTATCAAATTTTCGTTTATAATTTTTAGCATGCATTTTCTCAGGGTCTTCTGTTGGAGATTTTCCACTTGGGTCAATAAACTTAATTGGATTACCAAAAACATAATTATAAGGACTCCACTCTGCAAAATTTACCGCCAACGGGTCTAAACTCAAGAATCTTGCCACATCAGCATCATAGTATCTTGCCCCTCTATAATCCAGTCCGGTTTCTTTATCTCTTTCGTGGTGGGTGGTTAAGTACTTTTCAGCTCCTAAGCCGTTTTGGAACTCTCTTAGTATTTTACCGTAAACCGAACCATGAACAGCATTTGCTGCATGAAAAAAATCTTCTTTTACTTCAACTTCTATCCCACATTTCCCTTCTGAAACTGAAATTTTAGGCAAATAAAATTTATTGATTGGAGCCGAAATATACATCTGCTCTAATTTTTGGTAATGATTATTACTCATTGACAATATTTAATTTAGGTTCAAGATTACTAACGGTATTATAAAAATCAGCTATTTGATTGATTACAAAAGCTTGTTTTTCCAAATGAGGTGAATGTCCACATTTCGGTACCATTACTTTTCTGTTATGTTTATTTTGAGATTTTGTTACAATAGATTCAACTTGTAATTCCGTTCCATAGTCATCATCAAATCCTTGAATAGCAATAATAGGAGCAACAATATTTGTTAAATAATGTTCAATATTCCACTCCTTAAAATTAACATGAGTTATGGTTTTTGAAAAGGCATAAAACGTACTATCGGTATGATCAAAATGATATTTTTCAAAGCTTCTTTTCAATCGCGGGTCACTTTCGTAAAGCAATTCTAATTCTTTAATGCTATCAATACTAATTTGCTCATTAAAAACATGAGCTGCCATGCTAACAATCAACTTTATTTTTTTTGGAAATAGTGATGCATAAATTAAGGAGATACTTGCTCCATCGCTATGTCCAACTAAAATCAGTTCTCTGTTGGTTAGATTTAAATTCTCAATTAGTTGGGGTAAAAAATAGTTTCCTTCTACATCTAAATAAGTTGACTTTCGTTCCTCTTGTAAAGAAGTAGAATGACCATAACCATAACGTTCATAAACCAATCCATTTAAGTTTAACTTTTTGCATAACTGTTTCGGAAAATTTTTCCATTGAGCTATACTTCCTAGACCTTCATGCAAAAAAATAAGAAGTGGACTCTCTTGCTTATGAATATTAATAAATTCATAAGCCAACTCAATTTTATCGTCAATCTTAACTTTTTGTATTTCTTCTGTCTTACAATTCATCACTTTTAAACACTATCACTTTTTCATTCTACTTATAAAATCATATTCTAACACCTATGATACAAACATCATCTATTTGTTCTAGATCTCCTTTCCATTTTTCGAATTCTTCACTCAAAAAGTTCTTTTGTTTTTTCAAAGGCAAATTGGCAATACTTAATAAACTATTTTTTAATTCTTTGTATTTGTACTTTTTCCCTTTAGGACCTCCAAACTGGTCAGCATACCCATCGCTAAAAATATAAATACTTACCCCTTTTTGAAGTTGAAAAGAATGATTAGTATAAGGTTTCATATCAGTATAATAACTAATGGGCTGTTTATCTCCTTTAATTTCAATTAACTCGTTTTGACTATCAATTCGAGTAAAGCTTTCAGTCAATGGTTCTATACTTCTTGACGCAATTCCTTCATCAGCATTCGAAGTGACAGAAGGAATAATCCAGATTGGATTATTTGCTCCAGCCCATTCCATTTGATGGGTTTTCAAATTCAACCTCAACAATGAAATATCCATACCATCCCTGCTTTCTCCTTCCTCTCCATTTTGATTTAACTGTTCTATTATTCTTGCCCTTAATAAATCTAAAATACTTGCAGGAGATAATAAATTTTCTCCAGCATTAATTTCATTTAAAAAAGAAGTGCCTAACATTGTTAGAAATGCACCTGGAACACCGTGACCTGTACAATCGGCAGCAGCCAAATATAAATAATCTTGTTTTTCTAAAGCCCAGTAAAAATCTCCACTTACTACATCTTTAGGTTTAAAAAAAATAAAATGCTCAGGCAAATGTTCACTTTGGTGTTCTTCGCTTTTTAATAAAGCACTTTGTATTCGTTTCGCATAATTAATACTATCAGTAATTTCTTTGTGTTTTTGTTCAACTACTTCTTTTTGAAATTCTACTTCTTTTTTCTGAGCTGATATTAATTGATTGGCTTTTTGTTTCGATTTAAAACCGATAAAAATAATAATGCATAAAAGTAACAATGTGCCTAAGCCTCCATAGAGAAAATAGGCTCTCAATGTTGCTTCTTTCAATTCCACATTTTGTAGTTCTTGTTCCTTTTTTAAAAGTGTTATTTGATTTTTCTTTTTCTCATCATCATATTTAGCACCTAACTCTGCCAATTTTGAAGAAGAGTTTAAATTCAAAATACTATCCTTTGTCTGACTATACATTTGATAATATTTATAGGCTTTTTTATAATCCTTTTCTTCATAAAACTCAGCTAAAGCCTCATAAGAATTTTTAATATACCTCACATTTTTAATAGACAATGCACGTTGGTTAGCCTCTAATAGTGTTTTCTCTGCTAATTCTTTCTTCCCTTGTCCATCATAAAGCATCCCAATATTTATTAAAAGATTTACTAGTCCTTTTTCATCTTGAATTTCTTCTTTAATAGCTCTAGCTTCATTATAATACTTCAATGCTGTTGCTAAATCTCCTCTGTTATCATAAAATACCCCGATATTTACAAGGTTTATAGATATCCCTTGCCTATCATTTAACTTTCTATTCAGCTGTAACGACAGCTGGTCGTACTTTTGAATTAGTGAATCTTCTCCTAAATCATCATATAAAATAGCAAGGTTTAAATAAGACCTAGATTGAGCTTCTACAATATTATGCTCTTCCGCAATAGTTTTTTGCTCTAACAAATACTCTTTCGTTTTTTCCAAATTGGACATGTCCCAATAAACCAAAGCAATATTGTTTAAAAAACTAGTTAGTGAACTCCAATTTTTACTTTTCTGAACAATTTTGACCCCTTTAAAATAATAGTTTAAAGCTTCTTCATACCTTCCTCTATTTCTATGAACTGCACCTAAGTTTACATAAACCATTGCATCATCATCAAGATTTTCAGTACGCTTAAAAAAGACCAATGCTCTATTGTAATACGCTAACGAACTATCTATGTCTCCTTTATTTTCTGAAGCAATTCCATATAAATTATAAGCATATCCTAACTCTTTATATTGGTTATATTTTTGAGCAATAGAAATAGATTGTTTGACAAGACTAATACAAGAATCTGGATTTTCAACTCGAAAATTAAAAGCAATCTCATTAAGTATTCCTGATTTTTGCTGTTGGTCAACTTTATGCAATTGATTAAACAGGCTATCTAAATTATTAGATTGCGATACTCCTAAAAAGGGTAAAACTATAAAAAGTAAAATTAGTCTCTTCATACTCTAACACCTATTACACAAACATCGTCTATCTGCTCCAACTCTCCTCTCCAACTTTCAAAGGCTTCATCTATAATTAATTTCTGCTCCTCCATTGATTTTTCTTGAATTGACAACAATAATTCTCTAAACGCTTTAGCTTTAAATTTCTTTCCCTTTTCACCTCCAAATTGATCAACATAACCGTCAGAAAATATATAAACTGTATCTCCTTTTTGTAACTCAATTGAATGAGTAGTATATGGTTCGGGGTTATCAAATTTACCGATTGGTTGTTTATTTGCTTTTATTTCAATTAATTCATAATCGTCATTGCGGGCTTGACCCGCAATCTTATCATTAGGAGATTCTACTTCGATTTCACTCAGCACAGGCTCATCAAGTGAGGAATGACATGAACGAATTATCCATAAAGGATTGTGAGCTCCTGCGTATTCCAGCAAAGCTGAAGTTTCTGGTTTCAAGTTTCTAGTTTGTTTTTTCAACATTGAACCTTGAACATTGAACCTTAAACTACATAAAGCGATATCCATCCCATCTTTTACATCCTCTTCACTTTTTTCAAATTCTGCAACAACTATCTCTCTCGTTTTATTTAAAATTTCACCCGGGTCTGTTAATCCATATTCTCTTACACTTCGATTTAAAGCATTATTACAAACTACACTTACCATTGCTCCTGGAACACCATGACCTGTACAATCGGCTGCGGCAAATAGAATATGTTTTGAGTGTTGGGTTTTGAGTATTGGGTTCTCACTACTCATCACTCTTAACTCATCACCAATAGTTTCCATCCAATAAAAATCTCCTGCTACGACATCTTTTGGTTTGTAGAGAATAAATGATTTCTCTAAATATTCTTTTACCACTTTTTGTGGAGGTAAAATGGCATTTTGGATTCGCTTAGCATATGTAATTGAATCCATTATCTCTTGATTCTTTTCTTCTACAATTATTTTTTGGCTCTCAATAACCTTTTTCTGCTTCTTTGTTATTTGTAATCGATTAAATACAAAAATTAAAAATATTCCAACTAAACCTAATCCTGCTGCAGTTGAAAAAGTTATTATTCGCTGCTTTTCTTTGGCTTCCTTCTCTATCGCAACTAACTTTTCATTTTCAGCATCATCTTTAGCCTTTTGACGTTCGTATTTGAATTTAGTTTCCTGTTTTATTGTTGCTTTCTGATTATCTACAGTATTTAAAGAATCTCTAATTTCAATAGCTAAATCTTTATATTTCAGTGCATTTTTATAATCCTTTTTTGTCCGATAATACTGAAGATACAATTCATATACTTTTTGGCGAAGATGTGCTTCATCTCCAATTCTATCTACTTCTTGTTCTGATTGTTCAATGTAATTAAACATTATATCCAGCTTCCCTAATTCAAAGTAGGTTAACGCTAAATCGTTTAATGTATAAGGTAAATAGTATTGATCTTGAAAATTTTCACGTAAAGCCAATGACTTATGCATATAAAACAATGCAGAATCTAACTGTTTTTTCTCTCTAAAAACCCTACCAATATGATTGTACGCAAGGGTAAACCCAGAAGTATCTTTTGTGATTTTAAACATACCTATAGATTCACGATAAAGCCTCATACTTTCATCAATATCACCTTGTTCCTGATAAATTTCTGCAATACGAATTAACACATGACCGATTCTCCACTGATCTTTTCTTGATAGGTAGAGTTTATGTGCTTGTTTAAAATATGCTATCGAAGTTGACGTTTCACCTAACAAACTATTAAGATGCCCTAAATGCTCAATTGCATAACCCATCCATATAGAATCTTTTATTGAAGTTGCAATTGTTAACGCTTTTTCAGAAAAAGATACAGCTTGATCTATTATCCCTTTTTTTGAATAATTAAGAGATTGCATAAACGAAGAATATATAATACCAGACTTATAATCAATCTTTTCAGCATCTAAAATAATTGAGTCCCAATAGCCATAACGACCAATTTCTCCGTACTCTCCGATTAAGTTTCTGAGATGAATTCTTTCTTTCTCATTTTTTTCAATACTCAATTCGTTTTTTAATGAATCGACATTAAATTGTGCGAAAGAAAACTGCTGAAATATATTCAGAAAAACAAAAACTAGAAATATGTGCTTTAGAAGTTTAATAATTCAATAAATTCTTTAATCCTTCTGCAACTTT
>CAXBPN010000082.1:0-10023 GCA_963977515.1 uncultured Flavobacteriales bacterium | reverse complement strand
AACTGCTGATATTCAGTAAGTTAATTTCCTTCAGATTTAGATGCGTTTGCCCTGGTAGCTTTCCTTAGAATTAACCTTTTTGTGAAAATTGATTTGCAAAAATGGCTTGACGAACCTTTTTTGAAGAAAGAAAAACCACCCAATATTGCAACACAGGGGGTGCTCTTTGATTTATGATGCTTTTAACCTCCTTACACTCTGGTTTCGGTACTCGTGATTTGTCTTCAATTTTATTTAGGACGGGATTGGTCGTGAAAGTTAAAAACTATTGGGGAGCAATTAATGTTTTAGGTGAATTAGTTGTTCCTGCTAAATATAAAAAATTAACTGACTTTAATAATGGTTATGCTCTAGCTACTGACAAAAATGAGAGTTATGTTGTTGACAAAAAAGGTGTTGAAAAAGAAATAATTTCTACACATAAAATAGAAGGAACTAATCATTTTACAGAGGGACTTGCCCAATATTAATAAATTCAAAATATGGCTTCGTAAATGAAAATGGAGTTTTGGTTATCGAGCCTAAATTTGTTTCTGTTGGTTTCTTTAGTAATAATATTGCGTGGGTAAGGATTGACAATGGAAAAATAGGATACATAAACAAAAATGGCACATTTATTATTGAACCTCAATTTATTGCTGCTGATGAATTTGATACTAATGGTGGTGTTGCACGAGTAAAAAATAAAGATGGCTGGGGCTATGTAAATATGAATGGTGAGATGTTACCTATTAAAGACAAAAATATTGATGTTTTTAAGAGTTTTGAAGATGGGTCTGCTTTAGTGCGAAGTAATGGGATATGGGGATATATCAATTCCGATGGTGGCTGGTTAATTGAACCAAAATTTCATGAAGGAACAACACCTTTTCAAAATGGATACTCAAGAATAGAAAAAAAAGGAAAATGGGGGATAATAAACAAAAAGGGTGAATGTGATTCTTCAACCAACTTTTGACAATATAAAACCTTTTTTTATTGCTAACTAAGTGTTGGGTATTGTTTTAAAAAATTATTATTTTACCAATTCTCATTATAGTGTTAAGTCGGCTATAAGTTTTATCTTTGGTAAACATTAAATCTACCCAAGAATATAGATGGTTAGCATTTTTCTAAATCGTGTAATTAAATATTTTTATGCTCAGAAAATAACTTTTGTTGTTATTATCCTTGCCTTGTTGACCCTTTTTGTAGTTGGTTCATTAAAAATAAATATTAATGAAAACATATTTTCAACACTACCAAAAGGTAATTCTTTCTCAAAATTTAATAAACTTATTGATCAAGGAGATTTAAGTAATCAATTGATTTTTTCTGTAAAAATTAAGCAGAAAGATCTCGAAAATATCGAAACTCTTACGACTAATTTTGCTGATTCTTTAAATGAATATGCCAATAGCTATATAAAAAATATAGTAATTGTAAGACCTAATATTGAACAAAAAATATACAACTACTTCTATAACGAATTCCCAAAATTTATTTCTGATGACTATTACTCATTAATAAAAAGTAAAATAAACAAAGATTCTATAAATGTAAGTTTAGCTAATTCTCAACGGTCATTATTATCCCCAGGAGGTTTTATATTTAAGGAATTTATTCTAAATGACCCGATTTATATAACAAGCAATTTTTTTAATCAATTAAAAAATGAAACTAATTTTTCAAACTTAAACATTGAGGATGGATATGTATTTTCTGAAAATAAAGAAGAAATTATCATCACTGCAAAAACATCATTTAGTCAATCTGATAATATAAAGAACGTTGAATTATATGAGATTTTAACTCAATTTAAAACAAATTGGAATACTACATATCCTACAAATACAGTTGATTACTTTGGAACATTTCTAATAAGTGCTGAAAATGGAATTCAAGTTAAAAAGGACACTTTTTTTACCTTGATTTTTACAATAATTATCATTTTACTTATACTTTTTGTTTTTTATCGAAAAATATTAATTCCCATATATTTCATGTTCCCTATTCTATTTGGAGGCTTGTTTGCCTTAGGAACTATTGGTTTTTTTAAACATGAAATTTCGGGAATTTCGTTAGCAACCGGAGCTGTTGTTTTTGGTATTATAATGGATTTTTCATTTCATTTCTTTACTCATTTACAACATTCAAAGTCTATTTCGGAAACTGTAAAAGAAATTGCTTCACCGCTATTAACAGGAGCTTTTACTACTATAATGGCTTTTTTAGCATTATTGTTTACAAATTCACCCGTACTACAAGATTTTGGCTTATTTGCCGCTTTAAGTATTGCTGGAGCAGTATTTTTCACTTTAACAGGTTTACCAATTTTACTAAAACTATTTAAATTTAATTATTCAAACTTTAGTGTTAAAAAATGGAATTTTGAAATATCTATTCCTGAAAAGTATCAAAAACTACTTGTTGTAATAGTTGCTGTAATAACTTCCGTTTTACTCTATTTCTCTTTCGATATTCAGTTTGATGGTGATCTTGAAAAATTGAGTTTACATAGCCAAAGTCTAAAAGAAAAAGAGAAAGAGTTAATTGGTATAAATCCAGAAACTGAAAAGAAAATATACCTTTTTTCTGAAGGAACTACTTATGAAAAAGCTAATCTGGTTAACTATAAGCTGTACCAAAAAACACAAAAATTACAATCAGAAGATAAAATAATATCGTTATTTTCTACAGCTAAATTTATTATACCAGACTCTATTGCCAATTATAGAATAACTCATTGGCAATCTTTTTGGGAAATAAATAAAACGGGCTTATTTAATGAGTTTGATCAAGCTTCAAACTTACTTGGGTTTAATTCTAGTGCTTTTGTTCCATTTAAAGAATGGATAACTTCTTCCTCTAGTAATAAAACTAATCAACATGAAATTTATGAAGAATTAGGGTTAAACGATTTTATTAATGTACAAGATACTCAAACAACATTTATTTCTACCATAATAGTTAAAAAAACTTTGCTTTCTGATGTTCTCGTTGAATTATCTGAAATTGAAGGTGTTTCTTCATTTAATAAAACAGAAGTTGCAACTGAATTATTATCAATTGTAAAAGATGATTTTAATTTTATTCTTATTATTTCTTCCTTACTTGTATTTATAAGTCTATTACTAATTTATGGAAGGATAGAATTAGCTCTATTTACATTTATTCCAATGGTTATAAGTTGGATTTGGATATTAGGTATCGCTTCAATTTTCGACATTAAATTTAACTTTGTAAATATTGTTATTGCTACATTCATTTTTGGTTTAGGAGACGATTTTAGCATTTTTGTTACAGATGGTTTATTAAATAAATATAAATACAAAAAAAATACTTTAGGTTCTTACAATATTGCTATAATACTCTCTGCACTTACAACAATGGTAGGTACTGGGATTTTATTTTTCGCAAAACATCCTGCTATTTATTCTGTTTCATTAATAAGTGTTTTAGGTATTTTTTGTATTTTAATTATTTCAATTATTGTACAACCTTTCTTGTTTTCTTTATTTGTTCAAAAAAGAATCGAAAACAATAAAACACCTATAACACTGGTTGCTTTTTTGGTCTCCATATTTGAATTTACTTGGTTTGTTTTTGGGTGTATTATTATTTACGGTATTCTTTTTATTATTTTCATTCTTCCCTTATATAAATATAAAAAACGTAAACTTCTTAATATTGTAATATCAATGTCAGCTTGGAGTGTTATATATTCAGCTCCCCATGTTAATAAAACGATTTTTAATCGAAAGTTACTTGACTTAAATAAGCCCTCTATAATTATTGCAAATCATACTTCCTTTCTTGATATTTTATTACTGTTAATGTTAAACCCTAAAATTATTATTATGGTAAAGGGTTGGGTTTACAATTCAATATTATTTGGACCAATAGTAAGGTATGCTGGTTATATTTATGTTGGAGATAATCCTATAGAAGATTTAGAAAAAATAAAAGAAAGAATTAAAGATGGATATTCATTAGCAATATTTCCGGAAGGATCTAGGTCACAAAATGATAATATTGGTCGTTTTCATAAAGGTGCTTTCTATTTAGCTAATGAATTAAATTTAGACATAACACCCGTATTAATAAATGGTGCTTCTTATGTTTTACCTAAATCCGAATTTTTTGTTAGACATGGTAATTTAAATCTAAAAGTATTACCACGAATAAAGGCTGATGACAAAGCATGGGGAGATACTTTTGGAAAAAGAACAAAATCGATTTCTAAATATTTTAAACAAGAATACCTGAAATTTAAAGATGAACAAGAAAACGGAAAAAAATTATTTCCTCGAGTTTTTGCCAATTATATTTACAAAGGACCTGTATTAGAATGGTATATCAAGTTAAAATGGAAATTAGAAGTTGAAAATTTTGATAACTATAACAGTTTATTATTAGACAAATTAACCATTTTAGATGTTGGTTGCGGTTATGGTTATCTTTCATATTTTTTGCATTATAAAAATGTAAATAGAAAAATAACTGGAGTAGATTACGATGAAGATAAAATAGGAATAGCTTCAAATGGCTTTGATAAAACAAACAATCTTACCTTTAAACACATCGATATCAACAATTATACTTTTGAAGCTTTAGATGCAATTTTATTTAATGATGTATTACATTATTTTTCAAAAGAAAAACAATTGCAATTACTTGAAAAAAGTGCATTAAATCTGAACCAAAAAGGCATTATTCTTATTAGAGATGGTATTACTGATTTTAAAGAAAAACATAAAAAAACAAAATTAACAGAGTTACTGTCTACCAAAATATTTTCCTTCAACAAGAAAGAAGAAAACTTTCATTTCTTTTCTTCCGATGATATTAAAACCTTTGCAAAAAAACATACCCTTACTTTTCAAATGGAAGAACATTCTAATAAAACATCAAATGTTTTATTTATTTTAAGAAAAATATGATAACTCAAGATAAAGAATATGATTTTGTAATTATTGGTAGTGGCTTAGGAGGTTTGGCTTGTGCTTTTATATTAGCTTCAGAAGGTTACAGTATAGTTGTTCTCGAAAAAAATCATCAAATAGGCGGTAATTTACAAGTATTTAGTAGAGATAAATGTGTGCTTGACACTGGTGTTCATTATATTGGAAGTCTTAATAAAGGAGAAAATTTAAATCAATTTTTTAAATATTTCGGACTACTAGATAAGTTGAAATTAAAACGTTTAGATGAAGATGGATTTGATGTGATTCGTTTTAGAGATGGTACAGAATATAAATATGCACAAGGCTATGATAAATTTATAGAGACTTTATCTATCGCTTTTCCTGAAGAAAGAAATGCAATAATTAATTATTGCAATAAAATAAAAGAGACATGCAGTTGTTTTCATGTCTATAATTTAGATGTTTCTGATAATAACCATCATCTTAATAACCTCGACTTATTATCAATTAATGCATTTGATTATATCGCTACTATTACTAAAAATGAGCTATTACAGCAAGTTTTAGCAGGAACTAATGGCTTGTATGCAGGTACTAAAGAAACAACACCATGGTATGTTCATGCCTTAATAATTAATAGTTATTTAACTGGGGCATATCGATTAAAAGATGGCAGCTCTCAAATATCAATACAGATGAGTAAATCTATACGAGCAATGGGAGGTGAAATTTATAAAAGAAAAGAAGTTGTTGGAGCGAGTTATTATGATACAGGATTAATTAAAGAAGTTATATTAAAATCTGGAGAAAAGGTAAAAGGTAAAAATTTTATCTCTAATGTTCACCCATCTATAACAATCGATATTTTTGGAGAAAATAGATTTCTAAAGGCATACTCTAGAAGAATTAAAGGTATAAAAGATACCTCTTCGTCTTTTATCGTACACCTTGTTTTTAAAGAAAATAGCTTTAAATATTTGAATTATAATGTATATCAATATAATGGTAATAGTGTTTGGGATGGTATTGATTATAATAAAGATAATTGGCCTAAATCCTATTTCTTATGCACTCCTGCTAATTCTAAAAATGAAGAGTTTGCCGAATCAATGTCTATAATGATTTATATGGATAGTAAAGAAACTGAAAAATGGGCTAAAACTCACAATACAATAGTAAATAAAAGTGAAAGAGGAAATAGTTACGAGGCTTTTAAAAGAGAAAAGGAAGAAAAGGTTCTTTCAGTTTTGGAAGAACAATACCCTGATATTCGTACAAAGATAAAATCAGTACATAGCTCTACTCCTCTTACATTTAGAGATTATATAGGAGATAAATCAGGAGCGTTATATGGTATTGAAAGGGATAGTAATAATGCAATAAAAACATCAATTAATACTAGAACAAAAATTAAAAATTTATCATTAACAGGTCAAAACATAGTTTTACATGGTGTGTTAGGTGTAACCATTGGTGCTTTTGTAACTTGCTTTAATTTTGTAGATAAAAATAAATTAATGAACAAAGTAAAAAATAGTTAATAATACCATTTGTATTATTGAGTAGTATTATTTCTTACATTTTAAAATGGTATGATAACTATTTCCAATTAACGGAAATTCTTCTACAACTTTTAACCCTGCTTCATTAATTAGTCTTTTCATTACATCTATACTGTACATTTTACTATTTCCATTAGCTATTGTTGTAAAGTAAATAGATGTACCTGTTAAGCAATATTGAGCAGCCGGATATTCTTGATTATCAAAGAAAGGCTCCATAATATAAATAGATGTGTTATTGCTTGAAGCTTGATATACATTCTTTAAAATCTGAACTATTTCTTTATCAGAAAAACAATCTAAAAATTGACTCATCCAAATAGCATCAGCTCCTTGAGGAATTTTTTGAAAATTGTCTAATAAATCAATTTGATGAAAGTCAATACGATTAAGAAGCTGATGTTTTTTTGCATTATTTCTTGCAACATCTAATTGACCTGGTAAATCTAATATTTTAACATTCACTTTAGAGTTGTGATTACAACATGCAAAAGACCATTTTCCTGTATTCCCTCCAATATCAAATAAATAAGTTGGAGCATCTTTAAATACAATATCAAGTGCAAACGGAAAAGCATCATCTGAATAAAAATGATCAAATTCGAACCAAGATTTTTTTACTTTTTCAGGCAATTGAGACAACCCTTCATAAACAGTTTTCCAATTTCCAAACACTTTTAAACCCTCTGGCTTTTCGTTTATTACACTGTCAGTCAATGATTTAACGCCATCATAACAAACATCATTTACAAAGTTGATGTTCACTTTGGTCATTTCATCATTTAATACATAAAATCCAATTTTACTAAGTTTAACCGTTTCTTTATCAATGTAATCAACAACATTAGAAATTTGTGAAGCTTCTAATAAAACCCTTACACCATAATCTGAGAGCTTTAAATCGTTAACTATTTGGCTAATTTTCACCCCTTTTTTATTTTTATAAATGTATTCTAAAATACCTAAATCCCTGAGTGAGACTATGCATTGGAAATAAATTGGTGAAAAAGCTATTTTTTGAGCTTCATATTTTGCGTCTATAGCTCTAATTGATTGATTCATCTGTTATTTTTAAGATTTCAAATTTAACCATAATTATTTCCAACAAGTAATATTCAAATTGAATTAACATAAATCAATTTCTCGGGCTTCCTTTTTTCTTGAATAAAGACTTTTTGAGTTAATAAAATCTTATCAATAAATCTATAATTAGGTGTTACTCTTAATTTAGATTTGAATAACGATGTTAGTCGATTAATAAATGCTGTTAACTCTAATTCATTTGATAAGAGAATAGTTATATTATCATTATCAAATTCATCTTTAGCAATTTCTACTTGATAGATGTTTATTTCTTTCATCATATCCAATACATCGAAAATTGCAGTGGGAAATATAGTTGTACCTTTAAACTTAATCATTTGTTGCTTCCTCCCTATCACTGGTCCTAATCTAGGTGTAATTTTTCCACAATCACATGTATCATAAAACACATTGCATAAATCGCCCGTTTTATATCTTAATAAAGGCATTCCTTCTACACCAAGAGTTGTTACTACAACCTCTCCTAATTCTCCATGAGAAACAGTTTTACCATTACCATCAATTACTTCAAGAATAAGTAACTCGGGATTTAAATGTCCACCCTTACCTTCTTCGCACTCAGTAAAAGCAGCACCCATTTCAGTTGAAGCATAGGTTGAATATAATTTTACATTCCATTGCAATAATATTCGTTTACCAAGTTCGTTAGGAGTAAAATCTGTATTTCGAATAGGTTCTCCTATGCAAATTATTGATTTTACACTTGAATTTCTATAATCAAAATTATTTTCCAAAGCATAATCAATCAATTTGGGAATAAATGACGGAATAGCAATTATTATTGTTGGAGAAAATCTTTTAATCGATTCCCATTGCAAATAAGGCGAACCAGGTCCTACTCTAATAACTCCAGCTTCCATTTTACTAATGCCTAAATAATAAGCCAATCCAGCCATAAATCGTTTATCAATTGTTGTCATTAATTGATAAATGTCATTTGAAGTACCATTTGCACATTGTAATGCAGAAACTTCATTGTCTGCCAACCTTTCAATATCTTTTTTTGTTAAATAAAAAGTTACGGGGTCGCTTAAGGTTCCCGATGTAGTTACAAAATCGGCAACTTTATTTTTAGAAACACATAAAAAATCATCATTATAATTAGCAATATCATCCTTTGTAGTAAATGGAATTTTTGATAAATCTTTTACCGAAGTAATGTCTTTAATATCTATTTGATGTGTAAGAAATAATTGTTTATAAAACTTAGAATTTTCATTCACATATTTTAATAAAGCCACTAATTTTTCTTGCTGATTAGCTGCTATTTGTTCAATATTGGTCAAAATATGTTTATTCATTTTTTGATAATTCTTTCTGACAGAATTCAATTTTACTTTGGATTATATTTTCTTCATCCTTTGATGAAACACTGTTGGTTAAAGACTTCTGGTATAAAGTTATTGCTTCTTTATAATTTTTATTTTTTTGGCAATATTCTCCTAATACCATATAGGTTACATAATTATTCGGGTTTAACTTAATAAATTTTTCTTTGTTTCTATTATTCAAAACAAATGGTAAATCTAGCATTATACTTTTCTGTATACGTTGTTTTATATTTTTATAGATTTCATATTTTTTATAGTCAACGGTTTTCAAAAATTTATCCGATGGAAAGCTTAATGAATCTATAATAGATACTTTTTTTGTGGGACTAGAGAAAACTGAATCTAAATTATAAGCTATAAAATTACCTAATTGATATGGTGGTGTAGATATCCATATTAATCGTTCGTAGGGTTTAAAAACTACACTATGGTGAGCGATGAGTTGATTCAGCGATTTTGGATTGCCATACCCTATAAACTCATCATTAACACCTTTCATATCTCTTAAAACATCAATAGCTTTAGCAATATTTATAGGATATTTTTTTTCTAACAATTCATTCATTCTATCAAATCGATATTTAGAATCGCTATATATTATGTTTTTAATATTAATAGAATCAGATAAAAATGTACTGCTTTGATAATGGTTTGAGCAAACAACAAGGTCTTCTCCAGCATCATAAACACCCTGTTTTTGAGGTGATTTTTCTATTATTATCGATTTTTTATCAGCTGCAGAACCTATTAATAAAGATTCTGAAACAAAAACCTCTCTTTTTTCAGCAATTGCAATGGCTTCTTTAATTGTAGAAGCATATTGTAAAATTTCTCGTGCTAACAATGATATAGGGTCTTTAGCTTTTAAAGGCATATCTGATTTTGATGCATTAAGTGTGACAGTTAGTCCTTTTTCATTCATTCCAGAAACAACGCCAGTTAGCCCTGCCCATGAATATGAAGTAAATGCATAACCTTTAGATGGTTTTACAAATAGAATGAGTTTGTCTTCAGCAAATTCATCACCCATGTAAAAATCAAAATTTCTAGCTATTAATAATGAACTATCAGCAGATAAATTATTGTTAATTGAAAATGAAGAACAGCCCACCATACTCA
>CAXBPN010000081.1:0-10061 GCA_963977515.1 uncultured Flavobacteriales bacterium | reverse complement strand
TAATTGTACATAAATTTAAAAATATTCAATTCTCAGCGTTTAGGATTTTTATAAGGTTTATCATTTTGTCCTTATAATTAGTCATTATAAGACAAAACGATAGCTTTGTATATTTAAGGTATTACAGCTTATATAACAGTAATTACGGTATATAGCTAGCAGTATATCTCGTTTGTATCTTATAATGTTATTATGTCTGCGTTCGTTCCTCACTTGCTTGGATTTTTGGCAGCCAAGTAAATAGCTCACACTGATGACTGTCTTAATTAACCTAAAGTCATCCGACCACTCTGCTAAATTACGAAATTATCAGGCTTTTTTGATTTCAAATTGGTATTACACCCCTCGACAAGATCAGGATAAACTTTGTATTATATTCTCACGCCTATAATACAAACATCATCAATTTGTTCAAGGCTTCCTCTCCATTTTTCAAAGGAATCATCAATGATAGTTTTTTGTTCCTCCATAGATTTATCTTGAATACTTAATAGTAAATCTCGAAATGCTCTAGTTTTGAATTTCTTTCCTTTTTTACCACCAAATTGGTCTACATATCCGTCAGAAAAGATATAAATAGAATCTCCAGGTTCTAAATCAAAACTATGCGTTGTATAAGGTTTAGGATTATCAAATTGTCCTATAGGTTGTTTATTAGCTTTAGTTTCAATTAATTCATAATCGTCATTGCGGGCTTGATCCGCAATCTTATCTTTAGGAGATTCCGCATCAAGTGCGGAATGACGTGAACGGATAATCCATAATGGATTATGAGCTCCTGCATATTCCAGCAAAGCTGCTGTTTCGTGTTCAGAGTTTAACGTTTCTTTGTTTTCTTTCAACGTTGAACCTTGAACGTTGAACTTTAAACTACAGAGAGCGATGTCCATTCCATCTTTCACATCTTCCTCTGCTTTCTCAAATTCTTGAATAACTATTTCTCTAGTTTTGGTAAGGATTTCACCAGGATCAGTTAACCCATGCTCTCTGACACTTCTGTTTAATGCATTATTACAAACCACACTTACCATTGCCCCAGGAACCCCATGACCAGTACAATCAGCAGCAGCAAACAACACTTTGTTATCTTTATGCTCCATCCAATAAAAATCACCGGCAACCACATCTTTAGGCTTGTATAAAATAAATGATTCTGCAAGGTATTCTTTTACCAATTTTGCTGGCGGTAAAATTGCAGTTTGAATACGTTTGGCATAAGCTATACTATCGGTAATTTCTCTATTTTTTTCTTCTACTATTATTTTTTGTTGATATATAATTTCAGCATCTCTTTTCTTTAAAATATGACTACGAATAATAGCAATAATAAATCCTGCAGCTAAAATTAATATAACGATTAAAATAATGGATTGTTTGTTTTTTGTTTCAATTTCCAGTTCTTGCTTCTCTAATTCTACTTGTTTAATTTCAAGTTCGTATCCATGTTTTTCGTTTGATAACTGAGCTTCTAAATTAGAAATATTGGCAGCGGACAATAAAGAAGCTTGTTCTTTATCTAATTCCATGTATTTTTCTAAATGCATTAAAGCCAGCTTATAGTTTGTATTGTTTTTATAAGCTTCTGCTAAAAAATAATTTATGTCCTTAATTTCTTTTTTAGCTTCTAAATCTTGTACAACGTTTAATGCTTCTTTTCCTAATTCTATCGCTTTCTCAATTTTATTGTTTTGTAAATATCCACGAGCTAAATGAATGGTACTAAAAGCTTTTAGTTGGATATTTTTAACTGGTACAGCATCATAAGCTTTTCTGGCGAAAATAAATGCAGAATCACTATTTTCCTTAACGGTATATGAATTGGATAACAACAAGTAAAGCCTGTTTAATTGAATGGAATCATTCTCGGAAATAATTTCTTTTTCAATTGCTTTAAACTTTATTATCGCTCCAGCTACATCTCCATTGTGTTGTGTTAATTCAGCCTCTCCCATTTTTGCTTTAATTAACAACTTTTTCATGCCAAATTTTATTGCATGTTTAATCAATTTAGTGATGTAGTCTTCAGCTTTAACTAGGTCGTACTGTATTTGGTTAATCCAATACGCAATAAAATAAGCATCGCCTATTATGGTAGGATATAAGATATGATCTTCTTTCTTCTCTAATATTTTTAATAATTTGACTAAATAGGTAAAGGATTCATCAAAATCAGCTTCAACAGCTACATAATACCTCATTAATTGATGATTTAAATAAACCTCTTGAGTAAAACTTAATTCGGGTTGATTTAGTTGTTTTTTAGCGAATTCAATAAATTCATTTTTTTCATTTCCATAAAGCGGAGTTTTTAATACTTCATTAATTAATTCCTTGTTTTTAGAACGACTTGCTTCTTCAATTTTTTTAATGTTATTGCTAAATGATTCGTTGATTAACGAATCATTTTGACTAAACCCGTTAAAGGAGATTAAAATCAATAATATGTATATGAAATATTTGATGTAGCTAAGATAATAAATTAACGGTACTCTTCTCCTAACT
Source organism: uncultured Flavobacteriales bacterium (assembly GCA_963977515.1). Classification (GTDB taxonomy): domain Bacteria; phylum Bacteroidota; class Bacteroidia; order Flavobacteriales_E; family Vicingaceae; genus Vicingus. The sequence goes on along the minus strand of CAXBPN010000081.1, from coordinate 7,559 downwards.
TACAATAAGACATTTAGTATCTAAACTAAAAATGACAAATGATTTGTGTAAATTAGTAAAATGAGGGTATGGTATTATATAGGACGAAAAATCAATCGAAAATTATTGTGGAATCAACGGCGTACTTTTGTTTTACTCATCTTAATGGCTATAGGAATGTTAGTAGTTTCTATTTTGCTACTAAAAATTACCTAAGACTCATTAAACAATTAACTTTTCAATTCTGTTAATTTGGCTTTGTTTATTAACCTCTCTTAATCGTTGTGAAGTTGCTGTAAAAAATTGATGGGTACTCAAAAACCTTACTTGAAGCTTATTCCACTCATTTAAATCAGTAATAATGTTTTGTGCTTTTAATTCTTCAAATAAAGCATTTGAACCAGGAATAAAATCAGCACGACCCAAATAATCTAAGTCTGAGTCACAAATTATCATTTCCAGTAAATTATTAGGTTCTGGTGGTAATTGGGTAGCCATAATAATTTCACAAATGGTATCAATTTGATTAGGTAAATAGCCATATTTTGGCAACCATTCTCTTGCAATTTCAGTACTATAAAATTCATGATTAGGGCTTTGAATGACATGCCCAGCATCATGAAAAAGAGCTGCTGTTTTTAATAGCAATAAATGTTCGTCAGAAACCCCCTTTCCTATACCAATTAATTCAGTTTGGTTAACAACATCAATCGTATGGCAATAATTATGATATAACAAATGCTCTGGTAGTTTCTCTTGTAAAAAAATCGAGTACTTTCCGTTCTATATCGGTAAACTGTCGCATCAGGTATTTTAACATGAAATCCCTATTAGGAAGAATCCCTTTTTTACGGTCTTTTGAATATATTTTTTTAATTCTTTTGAGTTTATATAATCCTAAACTTCCTCTATATTTTGCAGGTAATTCGGCTACATAATCACAATTAAAATAACTTTTAATTAGCTCGTATGTATAGTCAGATATATAGATTTCTCCAGGCTCACTCATAGCAGCAATACGTGGCAAAGTGTTGATTACTTCCCCTGTTAAAGTGTACGACTTATTAGTCTCACCTTTTACATTTACTATTCCATTTCCTGAATGAATACCAACTCTTAAATTCCAAAAAGCTTTTCCTTCTTCTTGGTAAGATTTGTAAATGGTATTTAAGTACTCGCTTATTTCTAAAGCGATTAATGCAATATCAATTGAATTTGTTGTGTTTTTTTCAGCAATACCTCCAGCACACACATAATAGTCGCCAATTACTTTAACTCTTTCAGCCTTATGCTTTTTGGCTATTTCGTTAAATTTAATGTAAATTTCATCTAATTTATCATAAATCGATTCTGATGATTGGGCATCATCAATAATATCTTTATGTCCTTGAAATTCAATAAATAAAACAGTAACCCCTTTAACCTTAAAGTTGTTTTCATCATCCTTTTTCTTCCCTTTAATTAGCTTTTTTTCTAATTCATTAACAGTTGTTGTTAATTCATCATTTTTTATAATGAGCGACTTAATCTGCTCATTTAACCGTTGATTGGTTTTAATTAAATCATCGTTTTTTAATATGAGATTTTGGTTTTCTGACATTATTACTCAAAGATAAGAAATTCAGTTAGGATAAAAGTTTCTCATAAGCCAATCGCTCTGCACCGCTTTCTAAAACAATAACACCACAATATTGATAGCCCAATTGAGTAAGCAATCCTTGCATACCTTTATTGTCTCTATGTGTATCTATTCGCATGCTTTTATCACCTTTCAGTTTTAGTTTATTCTCACATTGCTCAAAAACAAATTTTGCTAGCCCTACTTTTCTGTAATCATTATCAACCGCCAAACGGTGAATTACACCATATTGAGCATCTTTTTCAGTTAACCACTCCCCTTCTATTTTATTATAAGTATGCTCAGATTTAGTAGTAAAAACAGTTGTTCCAATTATTTTATTGGTTTCATTTAACACAATGTAACTATCATTATTTTCTATATCTAATATAATTTGCTCCTTGTCGGGATAACCATCTTGCCATTGGTCTATATTTAAGGAAGCTAGATAACGTTGAGCATCTGCTATTATTTTCATAATAGCCGGAATATTAGCTAAGGTTGATTTCTGTAATTTCATATCTCAAAAATAATAAATCAGCACATTAAAAATAGTTAGTTGTTTTATATATGATATACCCTAATTAAAAACACTAGTTTTGCCGTCCATTAAAAATGAGTTATGAAACGTATTGCTGAATATAAAAAATTATTTAATGTTGAAGGAGCTATAGAGTTAGCAGAACTCAAGAAAACGTATCGTAATTTAGTAAAAGAATGGCATCCTGATAAGTTTCAAACAGGTGATGAAAAAGCGGTTGAAGCTGAAGAAAAAAGCCGTCAGATTATTGATGGGTACCACTTTTTAATTAGTATTGCACCTGAGACTATTGCTAGTAATTTAGATGCTTATAATACAACGCTAGCAACTTCTGGCATTGAGGATTTTAAACTTAAAGGACAAGTTTTAGAAGTCACTTTTCAAGATGGAACTACTTACGAATATTTTGGAATTTCTAAAAATCTTTACACTAAACTGATAAATTCAGATAAGCAGTTTCGATTTGCGAAGAGAAATATTTTTAACGCTGCCATTTTCCGTAAATCTAAGAAAAACAATGAGTTAGCTTAAAGAGCTACAGTGACCCAACTGAAATTATAATCTTTTAAATTTTGAATAAAATTAATTTAAGGCTCTTTTTGTTACATATAATCTCCATCCAAAAATAGCAAGCTGTAGTTTTGATGCTTTACTTAAATCGAGTCGTTGTTTGGTAAAGCTAGGCAATAAGGCTTTATTAAGCTTAGCTAAGATTTTAAAAAATGAACTTTTCATTATTTATTCTTTAATCATTAAGGTAACTTCATCTTTCTCATTAATAACCCCTTCGCTATATACTTTAGCTGTTACTCCTCCTCTCCAATTTGGAGTTAAAGCTTCTTTTAAACCTGTAAAAACATCATCAAACTTATCGGTTGGTGTGTTTTCTCCTGTAATTTCTAAATAAAAATTACCTATTTTCAAGAAGTTGCCTTTTGAATCTTCTAAATCAATACCTTCCACAATAATATTAACATTACTTAATGTCCAATGTAATTTAGTTCCTAATTCTTCACATACTTTATCCCAACTCTCTTGTGAAATCACAGTAATCTGTTGGTCATTTTTAAGTGCTCCACGATAATCGTCGGCAACACCATTATTAAAAGATACTTTTGCAGAAGCATAAACCGTAATTGGTAAATTTTCTTTTTCTTGAGCGGCTATTCCTATTACTTTTCCCATGCTGCGAATTTAGTGATATTCTCCATAAACTTATGTAAAATATGTGTTAGAAGTTTTAGTAATTTCGTTTAAAAATCAATCTTATATTATGAAATACATATTAACTTCCATTCTTTTATTTTTATCATTATTAGTCTTTAGTCAAGCTCAAGATGAAAATTTTTATTTAGCTGACAGTAAAATTAGTTGGAGCAAGGCGTATAAAACTGACCAAACTCAGGAACAAGTATATACTTATTTTGAAAATTCTGATTTATTTAGTGAGTTTAAAACCATAAATAATCAAGTTTTTGCAGTATTAAAACCACATGCCACCAACCCAAAGATTACAGGAGTTGCTGGAGTTCATAAAATTGTAAATGATAATGATTTTAAAGGTAATGTTGCCATTCAGTATCGACCTAAAGAAAAGGAATATGTCGTTACTTTTGATAACCTAAAATTTATAGGTAGAGGTGGATATTTTAAGAAGAAAGAAGAACAATTATTTGAAGATCATTTTTTACAAAAAGACATTAGTGAATACCGCCTTTACTTTTTGAAGAAGCCAAAAACGGTTTATAATCAAACTTTTGACAAGATATTTATGATGAAATAACTTTATATTCTTCGGTATTCAGTTACTGAGCGGTTAAATGCTTGATAACTTACATTTGTATTAGTTAAAAACATTGTTTTTCCATTTTCTTCCATATGTATTTTAATATCTTGGAATGTGGTTGAAGAATACAACACTAAACCAGAGACTGTGTAAGTTTCAGTTGAACTGGGATTGTTATTCCATATCACTTCTGTAGCATTAAAACTCAAATTATCTCCAGACCACCCTGGATCAGAATTCGTATTATAAAACCCATTAGGTCCACTATAATAGATGTTATATTCCAACCAAGTACCTTGTGCTAAATTGGCCTTTACAAATGAATCAGTTAAGTAACCTGGAGTTGAACCATTACTAGTTAAAGTGGGAGTTGATGACTCAAAATTTTCATCATCTTTAGTACATGAGATGCAAAAGAATGTGCAAATTAAAAGTGTTATAATTGACTTTTTCATTATTCTTTCTAATTAGTAATGTATTAACAATACATAACAAATCAGTAATTAACAATCAATTAATAGCCTATTTTTCTAGTGAGCGGTCACTTTTTTCAGTTAAGCGGTAAAAAAAAGACGCACTTTTCAGTGCGTCTTTTTACTAACTAAAAATTCAGGTTTTAATTAACCATTATTTTTTCAACTGTTGTTTTTGTTTTAATTAAGTAGATACCTTTTGCCCAGTTTGCAACATTTATATGATATTGTTGACTGCTAGTAGTTGAAGTATAAACTTTATTACCTAATAAGTTATAAATTTCAAACTCAGTGTCCTCATTGTTTTCAAAAACAATATTTAAAATACTATTAGTAGGGTTTGGATAAACTTCAAAATCATTTTTCACTACTTTTATTTCATCTACACCAACAGTAATCGGTAGGTTAGAATTTTCAGCTGAAAAAGTAGGATTCATAAACATAAATGAACCTGTCCCATTAGGATACCTACCAAAAGTTACATCAGTTGTTTGATTTGTAAATGATATTTCATCAAGTAAATTTCCAGTTGCATCTGAAAAATAAATAGTTTCTCCACTCGCCGATAATTTAAAGTTAGTATGCAAACCTGTTTGTAAGGTATCTTTATCTGCCCAAATAATTAAATAATCGTTGGCATTAATTGTAGTTCCTATTGGGAAAGTCCACTTCATTAAATTAGAACCTCCATCAGAAAGGTAGTATCCATCTAAGCTAATTGGTGAGCTTGTATTGTTGTAAAGTTCAATCCAATCATCATACTCTCCAGCGTCATCCATTTGTATTGTTGCGTTTGAAGCCGACAATTCGTTAATAACAACATCAGAACCAACCCCAAGAGTATAAAACTCAAATTCTGCTCTTTCTGGAGAGAACATTCCTGCTTGACTATTCTCTGCATAAATATAATATTCGACCTCTGAAGCACCTATTGTAATGTCAGCTCCATAAATCCCATCTCCAGCACTTCCATCATTATGAACTCCATCATCAAACATTTCTACCTTCTGAAACACATCTGGATTGGTTAATCTATAGCCTAAATAAACATAAGTTGGTGTATTGCTTACATCTGCTGTTATAGTAATCGTTGTATTTGCATTTACTATTGTTGGTGTAGTTATATTCGATATTGTTGGAGCAACATAATTATACGTTGTTAAACCTTGTAAATAACTTTTTCTTCCACCTAAAATTTGTGATATACCATATTTTGCATTTGGTCCAGTTCCAACTGCTGAACTTAAATTAGAAGTAAAATAAGCATAACTATAAAATGGAGATGGTTCGTTTTGCACATCATTATCTATTAAAGCTTGTAAAGCTTGACCATCAGTAAAATAGTTGTTAGTTGTTAAGTTTTCTTCTACAATAGTTTTGATATGAGCAACATACATTTTTTTGTATGAAGGATTATCAAGTATAGCTTTTACTAAAGGAAATTGAGAGTCTCCATCTCTTAAAAATAGATCCATTTGAGTTAATGAAGTAACTCCTCCTCCACCAGGACCGCCACCACTAGAAATCATAGTAAAACCACCGATGCTTTCATTTAAATCCCAAATTATTGGTAACATTCTATCATTATTATCTTTTATTAAATAATAGTTTTGTTGAAATGCACCAATATAACTATCTAGGTTAACCATTACATTATCGAAAGCTATCATCCAAATTGCTCTATCTAAATCTAAAAACGATTCTAAATTAGCTGTATTGTTTAATAGATTATTTGTGAAAATTGGCATTTCATTCCATCCAAAATCTGATTTTAATTCATAACTATCAAAATAATCAGAACTATCAGTACCTAAATATTCTAATGTTGGCAATGTAGTCGTGCCTGGTCCTGCTCCAGTTGGAGGGTTGCACTTAAAGCGAGTATTGTTTTTACCAGCATGTACATATCTTTTTTGATAATCACTATTAATTGATTCTGAACTACTGTAAACACCATAATAAGTTCCATTAATTGTAACTGTCGCAAAGTTTGATAATGGCATATCCATATACTGACGACCAATTTTATATGATAAAACTTCTCTTACATAAGAAGGGTCTTTACCAATATTTGATAATTTTAAAGTTGTATAATCGTCATAATCCTGTTTGATTACATATTCTAAATCAATGTTTAAAGGATTTTTAAAATTGGAAGAATTATAAGTACTATTTCCTTTATACTTCACTCCTACACTATCAAAAGTAATTCCGTTGATTACCGCTGTTGCTAATAATCGTTCATCATTATCATTATTGTAATAGGTATCTAATGTGGCGTCCCAATTGGCATCCCAAAAAGTTAATTCAATTGAAGTCACATTATTTAAATCATATAAATCTTGTGCTTTTAAATTTGTAGATATCGATACTAAACCAATAATAAGTCCTTTTAAAATAGTTTTTTTCATAGTTATTTTTTTATTTATAACTATTTAGACGACCTTAAAATTTAATTCCTTCGCAGAAATATTTTTTATTTAAAATACCTCAAGGATTTAACTAATAATAGAGAACTATAACTATTTAATTTCTGATGAGTTGGCATCCAGCCTAATAAAAACCGAGTAAAGTCAGTCCAAGCTATTGGATATAAATACCTCCACTCCTTTTCTAATGCGGTAAAGTTAATTGAACTCTTATTCTTTAACAAAGCTTGATTGAGTTCTTTAAAATAGAAATCTAGTAGTTCCGATTCATGCTCTTCACACTCATTATCAGTCAAACAACTTCCCATTAAGTAAGTCACATCTTTTATTCCACATCCTCCACCAACATACTGAAAATCAACGGCAGCAACTTGTTTTAAATCTTTGCTAAAACAAAAGTTAGCCACTTTAGCATCTCCATGTACTATGGTTTGGTATTTACAATTATTTAGTTTCTTATCAATTAAATGAGCAACCTCTTTTAGTTTTGAGTTTGCCATCTCGTTAAATTCATCAGGTCGAGTGGCTAAATGCCAATACGTACCAACCTCCCACAAATCAGTAGGTTTTACATTCATAAAAATAGCATGGAAGTTCGCCAACCATTTTAAACACACCTTTATTTCGTTTTTGTTTAAGCTTGATTTTCTGACTGGAAATCCCGAGGCATCTAAGTCTTCTAAAAGGATGAGTAATTCATTTTCTTTTGCCGTAGAATAATAATGTTTTGCAA
>CAXBPN010000080.1:0-10126 GCA_963977515.1 uncultured Flavobacteriales bacterium | reverse complement strand
TATTTATTTAATTCCATAATTGTTATTTTAAACTAAATCAAAAGTTTTATACTCTCTAGAGGATACTCTATATTTATACATTCTAGCTAATTCAGCTCCCATCGTATCTTCCCATTTCATTTTAAAACTTACTCCATCTAACGAACCTATTCCTGCTACTTCTGCTGCTGTTCCAGTAAAGAATGCTCCATCAGCTCCTTTCACATCTTCAGGAGTGAAATATTTTTCTACCACTTTAAATTTTAATTCTTGAGCTAAACCTATTACCGTAGCTCTTGTAATTCCTGCCAATATATTACCTAAAGGAGATGTATATATAACACCAGCCTTTTCATAGAAGAAATTTGCTCCTGGACCTTCTGCTACATTACCGTTTGCATCTAATAGTAATGCTTCATCAAAACCCTTACTCTTAGCTTCTGTTGTTGCTAATATTGAATTGGTATAATGACCAACAACTTTTGCTTCTACATGAAATGATTTAGGGTTTGGGCGTTGATACGAAGAAGTCATTAGATTCAATAAATTATCACCTAAATATTTACCCCACTCCCATGCACACAAAAAAACATTTACTTCCTCTGTTGGTTGCAAACTCATATTTGCCCCCAAATAAACTAACGGACGGATATAAGCATCTTTTAAATTATTTTTTTCTAATAATTGATATGTTAGCTCCGTTAACTCTTCAACTGAATAATTTAGTTTAATGTGCATTTTTTCAGCAGAGTATAATAATCGTTCATAATGTTCTTTGGCTTTAAATACTTTAACACCGTCTTCGGTATTGTATGATCTAATGCCTTCAAACACTCCATTACCATAATGCAATGTTTGTGTATATAAATCAGTTTTAGCTTCTGAAGTTTTTAACCATTTTCCATTTAAGAATACTGTTGTGTTTTCGTTGTAATACATTCTTTTAATTTTTTGTAATAAAAAAAGCCATCCTATTGGATGGCTTTTAAACTAAACTTACTATATAAAATTAGTTACACCATCCCCGTTCATTATTGATAATAATAATGTTGACAATAGATGATATAATAACTCTTCCTTTCATAACTGATGCAAACATACAACCATTTTTAATACAAAAAAATATTTTTTTTTACGAAAATTAATAAGTCTGATTATAAAAATAATAAGTATATAAAAACCAACACAAAGTATAATAAATCTTTATCCAATTATAATAGCTAGATGAACTTACTTTGAATACTTTACACATCCTTTCAATGGGAAATATATTTTTATGATTCATGATAAATCTATATTTGTGCCATCGCTCTTGGAAAAGATGTGAACGGCTTTTTTAATATATCACGCTCTAATTTAGTTTCACGTAACTCTTTTTTCAAAGCTTGTAATTCACTTAGTTTTTTATCTTTTGGTTTATGATGCCCAGCTCCTTAAAAGCATCATTTTTCTTTTGTGAATACTCTTTAATCCATCGCCTAAGCATATCATGGCGAATATCTAATTCTCTTGCTACTTCTGCTACACTCTCTCTTTCTTGAGCGAAGGAAATAGCATTTAATTTAAACTCTTTTGTGAAATATCTTTTCTTCATAAACATAAAATTATTAAATCTATGCTTAGTAGGCTGTTCTATACTCTCCTGTCAAAAGTACTAAGTCCAAAAAATAGTTTAGTAATAAATATGGAATCTTATAATAAAGGAATCTATTATTTTCAAATTATCACTAATGAATCAAATTATACAAGCAAAGTAATAAAATAGAATCTATGTTCCATATAAAAATCCTCTACATTAATTGTAGAGGTTTTTTTTATTTATTACTATTTATCCAACAGTAGTCATACATCTTTTAATCGACTGGTATGTTCTTTCTGGATTATTATCTAAACCAATTGAAATACGAACCAAGCCATCCGTTAAGCCCATTTCTAACCTTTCTTCTTCTGGTATTTCAGAAGATGTACTTCCGCCTGGTGCACTAAACAATGTTTTGTAAGAACCTAAGCTTACCGCTAAATAACCTAAGTTATCATCTTGCATCAATTCCATTAATTGATTAGCTCTGGCTGGAGTTTGCATATCGATTACAAACAAACCACCAAAACCAAACTCAGCATTCATCATTGTTTTCATTAATGCATTTTGTGGATGACTAGCCAATCCAGGATAAGTCACCTTAACTCCATCATCATGCAATTTAGAAGTGATATACATTGCATTTGAACTATGTTGTTTCATTCTAATGTGAAGTGTTCTTAAATTTTTTAAGATACTTGCCGATCTAAAACTATCTAGAACTGGTCCTAACAACATTGCAGCACCATCATTTACATCATAAAGCGAATTAATAAATTCTTCTGAAGCACAAACTGTTCCTGCTACACAATCACTCATTCCATTAATAAACTTAGTCATCGAATGTACAACAATATCAGCACCCATTTGTGCTGGAGAGAAAATCATTGGTGAAAAAGTATTATCAACAATCATTTTACAATCATTTGCTTTAGCAATTTTAGACAACTCAGTAATATCAGAAATCTCTAACATTGGGTTACTCATTGTTTCGCAATAAACAATTTTTGTTTTAGAAGTAATTGCTCCTTTAACTTGTTCTATATCTGTAGTGTTTACAAAGTTTACTTTAATACCAAATTTTGGTAAAAAGTTTTTGAAAAAAGCATAAGTACCACCATAAATGGTTCTACTTGCTACAATTTCATCACCTGCTGAACAAATTTGTAAAATAACCGATGTAATAGCTCCCATACCTGATGCTGTAACAGAAGCACTTTCTGTACCTTCCATTTGTGCTAAAGCTTGCGATAAATATTTATTACTCGGGTTCCAATGTCTAGAATACAAATAACATCCTTCTACTTCTCCACCAAAAACTCCTTCCATTGTTCCTGCCTTTAAAAAAGTATAGGTAGAAGAATCTGTTATTGAAGGGTTTACACCTCCAAATTCTCCAAAATATTGTAAATCTTGGATATTATCTGCTGGTCTAAAATCTTTCATATATTATCTTTTTTAATATTTTATTCTGTAAAGTTACATTTATTCAAAATTTAAAACTAAATATTAACGTAAAATTATATATTGAATATGGAACGTTATCAATACATATTTGATACTATATTTGCTTTATGAGTAAAACATTTGATACAATTATAGTTGGTGGTGGTGCAGCTGGTATTTTTGCTGCTATTAACCTTAAAAAATTAAAACCAAACTTAACTGTAGCTGTACTCGAAAAAAGCACTAAACTACTCTCGAAGGTTAAAGTTTCAGGTGGTGGTAGATGCAATGTAACTCATGCTTGTTTTGATGTTAAAGAGTTAGTAAAATTTTATCCTAGAGGACAACGAGAATTGATTGGACCTTTTTCATCTTTTAATCCTACTGACACCATTGAATGGTTTAACGAGAGAGGTCTTCAACTTAAAACAGAAGAAGATGGAAGAATGTTTCCTGTTACAGACAATTCTCAAACTATAATTGATTGTTTTTTAGCTGATTTAAAAAAGTATAAGGTTGAAGTGATTTTTCAAACTAAAGTTGACAGCATAACGAAAGAAAACGAAACATTTACCTTAACGACTACCGACCAAATTTATCATTGTATAAATTGTATAGTTACTACTGGTGGATTTAATAAAATAGAGCAATACGAGTTTATTCAAAATTTAGGTATTGATATTGAAGCTCCTACTCCATCTTTATTTACTTTTAATTTACCTAATCATGAAATTTTAAAATTACAGGGAGTGGTTAGTAATGTTGCTATTCGCTTAAACGGAACTAAATTACAAGAAAGTGGTCCTTTATTAATTACGCATTGGGGAGTAAGTGGACCAGCAGTTTTAAAGCTATCCTCATGGGCGGCTCGATTCTTACACGATAAAAATTATGAATTTGAATTTAGTATAAACTGGTTAGAAGGTAAAAAAGAGGATGAACTAAAAGCATTTTTTCAATCTGAAAAGCAAAATTATGGGGCTAAAAAAGTAATCAATCAGTTTAGTGTGGATTTACCAAAAAAACTACAACTGTACTTACTCGAAAAATCAGGAATAGATACTGAAATTAAATGGGCAGAGGTAAACAAAAAACAACTCAATAAGCTTGTAAACAACATCTTAAATGATGTTTACCAATCGAAAGGAAAAACTACGTTTAAACAAGAATTTGTAAGTTGTGGTGGCGTTAAATTAAATGAAATCAACTTTAAAACTATGGAAAGTAAAAAAGTGAAAAATCTTTATTTTGCTGGTGAAGTTTTAGATATTGATGCTTTAACTGGTGGTTTTAATTTTCAAGCTGCATGGACCACTGGTTGGTTAGCTTCTCAAAGTATTGCTAATTAATTTTTGTGTCATACTGAGCGGAGTCGAAGTATAATCAACAAAAGAAAAAATAATCAACCATTGGTAAATGGTGTCTTTCTTTAAAATAAGCTACAATCTCTTTTTGGGCTTTAGGACTTGCTACCGTAATTATACTTTGAGTATTCTCAATATTATCAAGTTCAGTAAATGAAAGTAATTTCTGATTGTAAATATCCTTTCCTATCTTTTTAGGATTGTCACAAATCCAATGAAAAGGAATCTTCTTTTTCAATAATAATTCTGCTGTTAACTTTCCTTTTTTTCCTGCTCCCCAAACAACTAGCGTTTTATTCGCATCAAAATCTAAATTTAAAAAATGATGCAGCTTTATTTCAATAAAACTACTATCAGCGTAGTGTTTGTGAGTTCTCGAAGTCCTTGTGGGGTAATCTCTCCAATAATGTAACACTTTATCTGTTGGAATACATTTAATATTTTTTTCGTAAAAACGAAAAGCTAAATCATAATCTTCTGGATAAACATTATGACTAAACCCACCACATTTTACAAAATCTTCTCGGTGTATCATCCAACAAGGAGAAGGAATGACACATTCTTTATAAATCTCATTAAAACTTTCGCCTTTACAAATCAATCCATTTAACCATTGCTCGTATTTACTAAACCCTTCCCCTATCCCATTTTCTGAAAAATAACTAACTAATCCTAACGCTATGTTCCCTGTTCCATTCTCAACTAGTTGCTTAGTCATTTCAAACAGCTTTTCATCAATTATAATATCATCAGAATCCATGCGAGTAATAAATTGCCCTGAACTCTTTGAATAACCTAGTTGTAAAGCAGAAATAATTCCACTTCCGTTATTCTTAAAAACTTTAATTCGATTATCTTTTCTAGAATATGTTGTTAATACTTGAAAACTATCATCGGTAGAACCATCATCAACTGCTAATAACTCCCAATTTTTATAAGTTTGATTAAGAATAGAATCTAAACATTCTTCTATATAGGTAGAAGTGTTTTTAACTGGCATTATGATACTTACCAATTTACGCTCCATGTTTTACGTCTAATATAAATTTTAAACTTCCTGAATTATAAACCGGCATCAATGGATTTTGAGCTAAAGATTTTGTTTTGTGATTAAAACGTTCTAATGTTTTGGTGTCCACAAAAAATTCGTGAGGAGGTATTTCGTCCACTAATTTAAAACCTAGCTTTTTGTAACTTTTCCCATCCGACCAATCTTTATCTGCATAAGTCATCACATCATCCACTTTATGCTCGTTTATGAAGTGTTTAATGAGTTTACTCAACCCACCAACTACTGTTACCCCATTTTTATTGCAAAAACGAATTAACTCTCCCGACCATTTTCCTCCTACTTCAAACTTTTTGTGCATCAATTGACCAAATGAAGCCACAGCAACCAATTCATCTTTAAATATTAAACCATACTTGTATTTTGCATTAAAAGATTCGTTACCATGATTTTCTTTTAAAAATGCTAAAAATTCTGGTTTCGTTAGCTTTACAATCTTAGTACTTCTTCCGTGTACACGAGTTGAAAAACCAAGCATTGCCTTTATTCGAGATTCAATTATATCAAACTTGTTAAATAGTTCATCTTCATAAATGCAAATCAACTGCTGTTTTTGCTTTTGAAGTCGGGCATTAAAATCAATTAAATCAAAATGGTAATTATTGGTTTTAATCTTCCCTAACGAAATATAATGGACAACCAAGTTTTCATTGAGTTGAATAAGCTCTCCAAAAGGAGATCGACTGCGTTCAATTTTTTCAGAAACAAAAGGTTGCATATTTTCTACGAGCTTATTTATCACTAGTTCTGAAGTTGTATAAATATTTCGTTAAAATCAAGCCAGAATCGATGTAACCCAACTATTCTTTTTTCAAAAAATGCAAATACATCTTGCCAATCATTCTTATTATATAAGTTTACGCCTTCCAACTCTATTAAAATTCTACTTATTGGTTTTTGAAATTCATTGAATACTACTTCTTCCCAAATCAACTCTTCACCTACTGCATCATGCAAAACCACTTTCAGTTCAGTAAATTGCTCGTAAAACAACTCTCTTATTCCATCATCACTATGTTGTAAATCTATTGAAAATGTAGCTTTTTTACTCGTGAGGTCTAACCTAAAATATAAATCTTTGATTTTGGTTTTATAATTTACCCAATGTACACGTCCAAATTCCTTATTATGCTTACGCATATAAATACCAAAACTTGTCCAAAATTCAGTTTTAATTGCTTTTTTTTCTTCTTTACTAAACATCTAAAGCAAATATAAACAAACGTTTTTCATCTGCTTTAATAGGGATAAAAAGAGGGTGATTTTTTTCCGAAATTCTATTTCATTTCAGCTCATGTAATTAGTTATCCCAAAACAACCCACCCCTGCCCCTCCAAGGAGGGGAATAAAACAATATAATTCATAATTATATATTGATAAAATTATTAGTATTTTGGATGCTTAAACTTTATCGAAATATGAAATTAATTTCCTGGAATGTAAACGGAATTAGAGCCGTAGCTAAAAAAGATTTTTTTGAACAATTAGAACGTTTAAATCCTGATGTTTTATGTTTGCAAGAAACAAAAGCTCAAGATGATCAAGTGGCTGAAGTTTTAGAAAACTTAAAAGGATATCATGTATATTCTAATTCGGCAGTAAAAAAAGGTTATTCGGGAACAGCAATTATTACCAAACAAAAACCAATTAGTGTTACAGCTGACATCAATATTGAAGAACACGATCAAGAAGGACGAGTTTTAACTGCAGAATATGACGATTTTTACTTGACTACTGTTTATACTCCAAACTCTAAAAACGATTTAAGCAGATTAGAAGATAGGCAAAATTTTGATGCTGCTTTTTTAGCTTATTTAAAAAATCTAGAAAAAACTAAACCTGTAATTGTTTGTGGAGATTTAAACGTAGCACATACGGAAATTGATTTGGCAAGACCAAAAGCGAATTACAACAAAAGTGCTGGTTTTATGCAAGAGGAAATTGATGGAATGGACAATTTTATCAAAGCTGGTTTACTGGATTCATTCCGATATTTAAACCCTGATAAATTAGATGCTTATAGCTGGTGGAGTTATCGTGGTGGAGCAAGAGAGAATAATGTAGGCTGGAGGATTGATTATTTCTTAGTAAGCGAAAGCTTTATTAAAAATGTAAAAAAAGCCGAAATTTTAATGGACGAATATGGTTCTGATCATTGTCCGGTAAGTATAGAAATTTAATCCTAGAGGAGACTTTAAAACAAAAAAAAACCGCTATTGCGGTTTTTTTTGTTTCTATCGTCATCCCGGAAGTAGCGTTAGCGAATATCCGGGATCTATTTTTAAATTTTACTACTACTGAGATTGCGGATAATCTTCGTTCCTCAAATTTCCGCAATGACGTTACTTATAAAGACAATTACCCTTCAATAACTTCAATACTATTAATTTTATCTCCTTGTCTAATATCATCAACAATATCAACTCCATCAACTACTTTACCAAAACAAGTATGGTTTCTATCTAAATGCGAAGTATTGTTTCTGCTGTGGCAGATAAAAAACTGCGAACCACCTGTATTTCTACCAGCGTGAGCCATAGATAATACTCCTCTGCCGTGATATTGGTTTTCACCATCTAATTCACAATCAATTGAGTAGCCTGGTCCACCTGCTCCTGTTCCATCAGGACAACCTCCTTGTATTACAAAATCATTTAACACTCTATGAAAAGTTAATCCATTGTAAAAACCAGACTCAGCTAGGTTAATAAAGTTTTCTACTGTTTTAGGTGCATCTTTGTGGTAAAATTCCACAGTCATATCACCTTTCTCTGTTTTGATAATTGCTTTTTTCATATCTTACTTTTCTTGATTTTGTCATTTCGAGCGTAGTCGAAAAATGCAAGTTCGGCAAAGCCAAATTTACTTACAAGATTCCTCCATTTCGTTTCACTACAGTCGTAATGACATTTATAATTAATTTATTGTTCTATTCTTCCTGCTAATAAATAAAGTACAGCCATTCTTATTGCTACTCCATTTTCAACCTGATTTAATATTATTGATTGTTTACTATCTGCAACATCACTGGTAATCTCTACTCCTCTATTTATTGGTCCTGGGTGCATTACTGTTATTTCTTTATCTAAAGAATCTAATAACGCTTTATCCAACCCGTACTGCATTGAGTATTCTCTAAGTGATGGAAAAAACTTAGTGTCTTGTCGTTCTAACTGAATTCGTAGCATCATCGCTACATCGCACCAGTTTAACGCTTCTTTTAAGTTTGTTATTACTTCTACTCCTAAAGAGCTAATGTACTTTGGAATTAACGTTAACGGACCACATACTTTTACAATGGCTCCCATTTTTTGTAGTAAAAAGATGTTTGACAATGCCACTCTTGAGTGCAACACATCTCCAACAATTACTACTTTTTTACCTTTTAAATCGCCATGCCTTTCTCGTATAGAGTAACCATCCAATAAAGCTTGTGTTGGATGCTCATGTGCTCCATCTCCTGCATTTACAATTTTAGCATCAACATGTTGAGATAAAAAGTAAGCTGCTCCCGGATTTGGGTGTCGCATCACCACCATATCAACTTTCATTGATAAGATATTGTTTACGGTGTCTATTAAAGTTTCTCCTTTTGTTACCGAAGAGCTTGAAGAAGCAAAGTTAATCGTATCTGCA
This sequence comes from uncultured Flavobacteriales bacterium, assembly GCA_963977515.1. GTDB lineage: Bacteria > Bacteroidota > Bacteroidia > Flavobacteriales_E > Vicingaceae > Vicingus. The sequence continues at coordinate 1,053 of CAXBPN010000080.1, read as the reverse complement.
GAAAGTCTTTTTTCGGCTAGTTCAAATGAAAGTTTTGTTCTGGTAGAGTTTTCAAAAAATAAATTGGCAATGGTAATATCTCGTAATGATGGTACTTTCTTAATTGGTCGGTTAATTACGTTTTTAAAATGATCTGCAGTTTGAAAAATTAATTCTATATCTTCTTTTTGAAGATACTTAATTCCTAATAAATGCTCCACACTTAATTTAGTCATTTGCCGGCGTATATAATATTACTTTATCTTCTCTATCTCTTGACATCCAACTAACTTCAACTCGTTCTGAAGTAACTGAGTGTACATTTTTGCCAATGTATTTGGCTTGTATTGGTAAATCACGTTCGTAACGCCTATTTATCAATACCAATAATTCTACCTTGCTTGGTCGCCCAAAAGCCAACATAGCATCTAAACCTGCTCTTACACTTCTTCCCGTAAAAAGTACATCATCAATTAAGATTACTTTTTTGTCTTCTATAATAAAATCAACTTGGGTTTTACTCGGTATTAACGGATTATCTTGTCTTCGGTAATCGTCTCGGTAAAAAGTGGTATCTAACGAACCTACTTGTACCTTGTACTTTTTATTAATAGCCAATAACTCTGCTTGAATACGATTAGCCAAGAACAAACCACGAGGCTGCATTCCTAGTATAACTGTATCGGTAAATTCGTTGTGATTTTCGATTAATTGATGAGCAAGCCTTTTAATGGTTAAATCGAATTGTTTGGCATCTAATATTACTCTGTTGCTCTTTTCCATTAAAGCACAAATTTACTATAAATAATGATTTTTGAATGGTGAATTGGAAATTTTATTTTTAGAGTTTCTAATTATATTTTTTATTTTATTCTTCAAGAAGCTTTTCAAAATCAATAACATCATTAACTTCTATCCCCTACAAAATTACCCATATCTATCATACTTTATAACTCCCAATATTTTTTTTGTCTATTAAGCCAGTAATCTGTATTTTGCATTACCATCAATTGAATAAGTTAACTAAACCACTATGGACTGAAAGTCCATAGGTTTCTTAAAAGGCGACTGAAA
>CAXBPN010000079.1:0-10209 GCA_963977515.1 uncultured Flavobacteriales bacterium | reverse complement strand
GATGATTGGTTGTATGGAGGCGGAGCTTCCATTGATTTTGTTAGTTATTACGATATGGTTTTTAGATTAGAGTATTCTATTAATCGATTAAATGAACAAGGCTTGTTTATTCACTTTTTAGCTCCTTTATAAAAACAATTCATTAATTTTCAGATTACAAAGCAATTTAACGTGAAAGTAGCAATATACAGTAGAGAACTCTCTGAAAAACATTTTGATTTTGTGCAGGAATTATTCAATAAATTATTGAGTAATAATATCGAAGTTTTTGTGTTTAGTCAATTTTATAATTTTATAGTCCATAAAATAGACTTAAATAGTTCGATACAACAATTCAATTCGCATACTGATTTAGTAGGGATTGATTTTCTGTTTAGTATTGGTGGCGATGGAACACTTTTAGAAACTTCAACTTTAGTTCGAGAAAAAAGTATTCCTGTAATGGGAATTAACACGGGTAGGTTAGGGTTTCTGTCAACAATAGCTACTCATGAGATAGAGTTTGCGATAGAAAGTTTGAAAAAAAAAGATTATCACCTAGATACAAGAACCCTATTGAGTTTAGAAATGAATAAAAATCCGTTTATTGATTATAATTTAGCATTGAATGAGGTTACCTTACAAAAAAAAGATACTTCAGCAATGATTACCATTCATGCTTATTTAGATGGTAAATTTTTAAACACTTATTGGGCGGATGGGTTGATAATAGCAACACCAACAGGGTCAACAGCTTATTCGTTAAGTTGTAATGGACCAATTGTATTGCCAAATTCAGGGAATATAATTATTACCCCTATTGCCCCTCACAATTTAAATGTACGTCCGCTAGTTATACCAGATGATATTGAGTTGACCCTAAAGGTTGAAGGGAGAACAGATAATTTTCTAGTTGCTTTAGATTCAAGATCAGCATCTATTCCAGTAGAATCAGAGTTAAGAATCAAAAAATCAAGAAACGAAATTTCTTTAATTCGATTGACAGGTCATGATTATTTGAATACACTGAGAAACAAGTTGATGTGGGGAGTTGATAAAAGAAATTAAATTCACGTTAAATTTGAGGTTTCGATGTAATAATTTTGGATGTTTAGCAAATAAAGTAATATATTTGCCATTCGTCTTATTTATAATGAATTAAGAAAAGAAATGCAAAGGATTTTTATTTTACTAATAACAATTTTACTAGTACCAGTATTGACACATGCCCAAAAGTGGAAGCGTAATAGAGTTGAGTATTCTTTCGGTATTGGTGCAACGAACTTTTTAGGAGATTTAGGTGGAGCAAATCAGGTAGGAACAAATGGTTTGAGAGATTTTGAATTACAAGCAACAAGAATGGGAGCTGTATTGGGTTACCGTTACCAGTTGGGCGAAAGTTGGTTTGTAAGAGGTAATTTTGATTATGTGATGGTAAGTGGTGATGATGCTTTAACAGAAGAGCCCGCTAGAAATAGTCGTCAATTAAGTTTTAGATCTCATCTTTTAGAGCTATCAGGTCAGGTAGAATATATGCTCGTAAAACAAAAAAGTGGTCACTTATACCGTTTAAGAGGAGTAAGAGGTAAATCATGGTTTAGGTTCGAAGTTTATGTGTTTGCTGGTATTGGAGGGCTTTGGTACAATCCTCAATCTAGAAACCAAGATGGTGACTGGGTATCTTTAAAAGACTTAAATACAGAAGGGCAAGGCTTACCTGGAGGACCTAAAGATTATAGCGGAATGACAGTTGTTGTTCCTTACGGTATAGGAATAAGAAGAAACCTTGGAGGTAGTACACGACAAGGTATGTGGACAATCGGTCTAGAATTAAGTATGAGAAAAACATTTTCTGACTATATAGACGATGTTAGTGATGTCTATTATGATAACAGTGTTATTCAATCAGAATTTGGTGACGAAGCTGCTTATTTTGCTGACCCATCAGGTCTTTATTATGGATTAGTTGACGATGGTAAAGGTGGAAGAATTGGACAACAACGAGGAGATAAAGATGATAATGATGCTTATATGATGGGAATTATTTCTCTAAACTATAAGATAGGAAGAAGAAGAAGAAACCTTCCTAAATTCTAAATTCCTTACAATTAATTGTTTTTTTAAGCGTTACTAACTGCTAAACAGTTATGCAGAAGTCTTTAATATTTCTATTAGTTATTTTTTTGAGTGGACTTGCTAAAAGCCAGCATGTAGAAATAGGAGTGTTTGGAGGTACAACCTATTATTTAGGAGAGTTAAACCCAGGAGTTCCTTTTATTAATAAGCCTCGACCAGTTATTGGTGTTTCCTATCGCAAAAACTGGAGTAAACGCTACGCTTTAAGACTAAGTGCTAACTATGGTAAATTAGTGGCATCAGACAAAGTTAACAATTCAGAATGGAGTGGTTTTAGAGAATTATCTTTCTCTTCATCTATTCTGGAAGCTTCAGGAGTTCTAGAATTCAATTTTCTACCTTATCAAATTAATAATTATAATACTTCTCCATTTACACCATTTGTTTATATTGGTGTGGCTGCATTTCAAGTTAAACCAACCATAAAAAGCACAAACTCTGGAACCGAAGTAAAAAGAAGCTCATTAATTGCCCCATCTATCCCTTTTGGTTTTGGATTTAAGTTCGATTTTGTTAGAAATTTAGGACTTACTATAGATTGGGGTGTTCGTAAAACATTTACTGATAAGATTGACGGGCTTGATGAAACTTACTTGAATGGATATCAATTAAGTAATTCTCAAAATAACGATTGGTACTCTTTTGTAGGTATTTCTTTAAATTATAAAATTTTAACAAAAAGAGATAGGTGTCCAGTTGTAAAATAAGCTTATTAATACCATCTTTGCATCTTTTCAAAAAAACGTAGTGAGCTTAAAATAAATGAGTTTCAAAGATTTAATAGATACAACTAAACTCCCTCAACATATTGCTATTATTATGGATGGTAATGGGAGATGGGCAAAAGAGCACAATAAACCAAGGGTTTATGGGCATAAGCATGGTGTCGTGTCTGTTAGAAATATTGTTGAAGGTGCAGGCGAAATAGGGTTAGAGCATTTAACATTATATGCTTTTTCAACTGAAAATTGGAATAGACCAAAATTAGAGGTGACAGCTTTAATGCAGTTATTGGTAAACACGATTAGTAAGGAAGTTAATACGCTTCATAAGAATGGAGTAAAGTTAACAACTATAGGAGATATGGGTAGCTTACCTAATAATTGTAGTAATGAATTAAAAAAAGCTACTGAAAAAACGAAGAATAACAAAGGACTAAATTTAATTTTAGCACTAAGTTACAGCTCTAAATGGGAAATATTAAAAGCAGTAAATCATATAACTAAAGATGTTGTTAATAATAAACTTAATATTGACGATATTGACGAAACTGTAATGGATTCTTACTTAGAAACAAAAGATGTTCCAGATCCAGAACTTTTAATAAGAACAAGCGGAGAACACCGCATAAGTAATTTTTTACTTTGGCAAATTGCTTATTCAGAGTTGTTTTTTTCAGATAAATTGTGGCCTGATTATAGAAAAGAAGATCTTTTTGAGGCAATTGTAAACTATCAACAACGTGAAAGAAGGTTTGGACTTACTAGCGATCAATTATCAAATTAATAGATGAAATATATTATATACACAATATTATTTTTAATTCCTTTTTGCTCTTTTGCACAGTTTTCTATTAATTCTGATTTAGAAGATATAAATTACTCCAATCCAAAAGATTATGAAATTGGAGGAGTGATTGTTACAGGAACTCAATTTTTTGATACAGATGCTATAATTTCTCTTTCAGGGTTAGCTGTAGGAGATCAAATAAAAGTGCCAGGAGATAAGATTTCAAGAGCAATAAAAAATCTTTGGGAGCAAAAATTATTTTCTGATGTAAAATTACTGGTAAATAAAGTTGAGGGAGATAAAATTTTTCTTGAAATACATGTTACGGAATTACCTAGGTTATCTAAATATAAATTTGAAGGAGTTAAAAAAGGAAAACAAAAGGATTTAAGAGAAGAAATTGGATTAATCAGAGGAAAAGTGGTAACCGAGAACCTTATTATGTCAACTCAAAATAAGGTTAAAAATTATTTTTTAAATAAAGGATACTTAAATACAGAAGTTGACATTACTCAAGAAAAGGATAGCTCATTTGCCAATAATATTATTTTAAATATTAAAGTTGATATTAATAAACGAACAAAAATTAAGGATATTAATTTTTATAACAACCCATCAATAAAGGCAAAAAAACTAAGGAAAGGATTTAAAGACACAAAACGAAGAAGATTTTACAATATTTTTTCTGTGTCTAAATATATTCCAAACTCATATCAAGCAGAAAAAAGTAGTGTAATTGATAGGTACAATGAAAAAGGCTATCGTGATGCTAAAATTGAATCGGATTCAGTTTATAGAGTTAATAAAAAACTAGTAAGCATTGATATTACTATTAATGAAGGTCGCCAATATTATTTTAGAGATGTAAAGTGGGTTGGAAACACGATTCATTCTACAGCTGAATTAAATAGAATTTTAGATATTAAACCGGGAGATGTTTATAATAAAAAGATATTAGATGAACGTTTATTTATGAACCAAAATGGAAGAGATATTAGTTCATTGTATTTAGATGATGGGTATTTGTTCTTTAATATTAGTCCTGTTGAAGTAAAAATTGATAATGATTCTATTGATTTAGAGATGAGGATGTATGAAGGCAAGCAAGCTCGTATAAATAATGTGACTATTATAGGAAATTCTAAAACAAATGACCATGTAATTAGAAGAGAAATTAGAACAAGACCAGGACAGTTGTTTAGTCGATCTGACATTATTAGAACGCAACGTGAATTAGCTCAGTTAGGTTATTTTAATCCCGAAACTTTAGGGGTTAACCCTAAACCAGATGCAGAAAACGGAACGGTTGACATTGAATATGTTGTGGAAGAGAAACCGTCTGACCAAGTTGAACTTTCTGGTGGTTGGGGTGGTGGCCGAGTAATTGGAACACTGGGTGTTTCATTCAATAATTTCTCAGCACGGAATATATTTAACGGTAGAGCATGGAGACCATTACCAGCAGGAGATGGGCAAAAATTGAGTTTAAGAGCACAAACAAGTGGTCGTTCTTACCAATCGTATAGTTTTTCATTTACTGAGCCATGGTTAGGAGGAAGAAAACCGAATTCGTTAAGTGTGAGTTTGTTTCACCAAGTACAATCAAATGGACAAACAAATGCAGAAAGTTTACAACGAATTAAAATTTATGGAACTTCTGTTGGTTTAGGAAGAAGACTGAAATTTCCTGATGACTTTTTTACATTATACAATGAAGTTTCTTACCAATATTATGTGTTAAACCAATATTTTTCAACTTTTGCTTTTTCTGATGGGTTTGCAAATAACTTGAGTTTTAAAACAGTATTGTCGAGAAATTCGGTTGATAATCCAATCTATCCTAGAACAGGTTCACAAACAACATTAACTTTACAATTAACGCCACCTTATTCATTATTTAGACCCAAGGATACGGATTATGAAAATATGAGTGCTCAGCAAAAATACAAGTTTACAGAATACCATAAATGGAAGTTCCAAACTTCGTGGTTTTCTAAACTTGTAGGTGATTTGGTGTTAAATACAAAAGCTGGTTTTGGGTATTTAGGAAGCTACAATTCAGCTTTAGAGTCTCCATTTGAACGGTTTTATTTAGGTGGAGATGGATTGTCAGGATTTTCTATAGATGGGAGAGAGATTATTGCTTTAAGAGGTTTTGGAAATGGAGATGCTTCTCCAAGCACAGGTGCAACAGTGATATCTAAATATACAGCGGAATTAAGGTATCCAATAACATTAAATCCATCAGCTACAATTTATGGTCTGGTTTTTGGGGAGGCAGGTAACTCATGGAGTGAGTTTAGTCAAGCTAATCCATTTCAAGTAAATAAGTCGGCAGGTTTTGGTGTAAGAATTTACATGCCTTTCTTCGGAATGCTTGGATTAGATTGGGGGTATAGATTTGATCAAATACCTGGTAAAACTGACCCTAACAGTCGTTCTGAAATTCACTTTAGTATTGGTGGAAGTATTAATGGCTGGTAATTTTAAGTTAAACTGACTCAAATTATTGAGTTTAAAATTAGAAGGAACAAGTTATGAAAAACGTAAAAAGAGTATTTAAAACATTAGCAGTAGCATTATTTTTTATGGCTACAGCAACAACTGCTTCGGCTCAAAGATTTGCTTATGTAGATACGGAATATATTTTGAGTAATATTCCAGAATACAAAGAAGCACAAGAAGAATTAGACAAGTTATCAATTGAGTGGCAAAAACAATTAGAAAGAAGATATTCTGAGATTGATAAGATGTACAAAAACTATCAGGCTGAGCAAATTTTGCTAACTGAAGACATGAAAATTAAAAGAGAAGAAGAGATTATTAAAAAAGAAAAGGAAGCAAAAGAATACCAAAAACTAAAATTTGGTGTTGAAGGCGAGCTTTTTCAAAAACGTCAAGAATTGGTGAAGCCAGTACAAGATAAAGTTTATCAAGCAGTGCAAGATGTAGCAAACATTAGTAGCTTAGACATTGTGTTTGATAAATCGAGCGGACTTACCGTTTTATTTTCGAATGCAAAATACAATAAGAGTGACGCCGTACTAAAAAAGATGGGCTATAAACCGGGAGAATCTAAATAATAATATATATTTACAAACTTGAATTTAAAAAAGAATAACAGATATGAAAGCAATTAAATTAATAGTATTAGTAGCAGTTGTAGCTTTATCTACAGCAGCTTTTGGTCAAAAATCAGCTAAAATTGGACACATTAACTCTAACGATTTATTGTCGGCTATGCCAGAAAGAGCTACCATTCAAAAAGAATTAGAAGATCATGCAAACCAATTAAGAGCTACTTTAGAAGCAATGCGTAAAGAATACGAAACTAAAGTTGCTGAATTTCAGACAAAACAAGATGTGATGACTGAAGTAATTAAGAAATCAAAAATCAAAGAAATTACTGATTTAGAAGGAAGAATTACTGAGTTTCAACAAACGGCTGAAGCTGATTTACAGAAAAAAGAACAAGATTTATTACAACCAATTATCGATAAAGCGAAAGAAGCAATTGATGCTGTAGCTAAAGAAGGAAACTATACTTATGTATTAGATAGTAGTGTTGGTGTAGTATTATATTCAGTAGAAGGTGATGATATCTTGCCTTTAGTAAAGAAAAAATTAAACATTCAATAAGAAAAATTGATTAAATTAATCCCGGCTAATTAGTCGGGATTTTTTTTGCCTAATAATTTGAATCAAAACAATTTAAATATTAATTCACAATCACCAATTGGAGTTTTTGACTCTGGATTGGGAGGCTTATCTATATGGAAGGAATTGCATGCGTTATTACCTAATGAGCAAACCATTTATTTAGCTGACAGCAAAAATGCCCCTTATGGTGAAAAATCGAAAAAAGAAATAATAGCGTTTAGCATAAAGAATACAGAATACTTAATAGCTAAAGGATGTAAGATTATTGTAGTGGCATGTAATACAGCAACTACTAATGCCATAAAAATATTAAGAGCGAATTACGATGTGCCTTTTATAGGAATAGAACCAGCAATTAAGTCAGCAGCTTTGCAAAGCAAAACACATAAAATTGGAGTTTTGGCTACAAAAGGTACATTAAGTAGTGAGCTATTTATTTCTACATCTAACCAATTTAGAGACTCCCAAGACTTTATTGAAGTTGTTGGTAAAGGATTGGTGCAATTAATAGAAGAAGGGCGAATAAACGAAACAGAAGAGCTTTTAAACAATTATTTAGCACCTATGATTAAAGCTGATGTAGACAACATTGTGTTGGGTTGTTCGCACTACCCTTTTTTAATACCCATTATTAAAAAAATAATACCTGAACACGTTAATATTATTGATTCGGGTATAGCCGTTGCAAAACAAACCAAAAACATTTTAGAACAAAATGGGTTGCTGTCAAACCAAGAACAAATCAACTCCAATTATTTTTATACCAATTCCAATCTGCTTTTACTAACCCAATTTTTAGCACAGATAGAAATAAAAGAAGGTAAAGTTTTATTTGAGGAGTTTTAACGACCCGGCTAAGAAACGTAGGGGGAGTTTGAAACTCTGCCCTTTCGGGTTAGTACTTAGCCAAGCCAAATATTTTTATAATTAATTTTCTTTTTTCGTTATCAAAATTTTGGTTTGGCGGTTTTCAATCGAAGTTTTAAACTTCCAATTTTATTTCAATCTGCAAGGCGTTGGCAAAGACATACTTATTGACAAGTTTTGGTTGTGCGGTTGCTTTTTTGAGCGACTTGGCAATGTGTATGACTTTATGCGTTGGCTATTACTTCAAATACTTTTTTAAAATAGTTTCTTTTTGTTTTGGCATTAACTCAATTTGCTTTTCTAATTCTGCAATTTTCTTTTCAATCTTTTTTATTTCAGCAACAATCTTTTCTTGTTCTGCTATGGTTGGTAAAGGTATTTTAAATTCTTCTAATTGCAGTTTAGTTATTGCTTGTCTCGAAGTACCACCGTCACCAATTTTTAATAATTGATCTTTGTATTCTTCGCTGACCAAAATCATTTGTACATATTTTGGAAGAGCCTTGTCATTAGTCCGAATTATAGAAACGTGTTGATTAACTCTTGCAGGTAAATATTTATCTTCTACAATGCAGCATCTTGCAACGGAAGCTCCTGTAATGTTGAATAGAATGTCATTTTTCTCAACAGTTACAATGTCTAACTTTTTGGCTTGTTCTTCATTGATAAAGGCAAGTCCTTTTTCTACAAAGCCGTAATCGTAAATATTCTGACTTCTTATTAAACTAATTCCACTTTCTTGGTAAGAACCTTTGCCTCCTTTTGGAGTTGCACCACTTCCAATTTTTGTAGTAATATCTTCAAGTTTAGTTAAGCTTCCTTTTGAGTTATTGATTGTTTTTCCAATATCATATCTCAACTTCTCAATTCCCTCAACAGCTTTTTGTTCTTGTTTTTCTAATTTTTCAATTTCAGTAACAATCTTTTTTTGAATTTCCTTTGAAGGAAGAGGGATTTTAACTTTTGATAAATCATCAGCATAAACGTGAGGCTGAGCTTGCCCTCTTTGTAAATAATAAATTTCTTTTTGTATTGACTTTAAGAAGTGAAAAATTAATCCAGTTGATATGTTTTTTTCATCTTTTGATTTTATTGTGTTGCAATCTGAAGCAAAAATAGGCTTGTCGAAATAATTAATAAATCCAGCATATGCACCTGAAGCACTAACAGTGATAATGTTACCATCTCTGTTTGATTCATTGTGATAATACGCTGGACTTTGGCCTCCTGCGATTACAGGAATGTCTCCTTTTACAGTTTTTGATTCGGTAATAGTTTTACCTTTTTGGATATAAGCAATATCACTTAAGAACTCCAATTTTGATGTTTTCCAAACCTCTTCAAATTTTACTTTTTTTTTAGCTGAAAGTGAAATGTTCTTTTCAAAATCCACTCTGTCAAAAGTGAACATATCTACTAAGTTATGGTAGCTTACATTTTGTTGTAAATTTTCAGGTAAATCTATGTCAAACTCTCCGTTAAATGCTTTGTAAATGTAAGTGCTTGCCTTTTCTGGATTGGTAAACGTGTTTTCATCATAAAGCTGTGTACATTCGTCTATGCTCTTGCTTCTTTGAATTGCGTGAATACCTTCGCTTCCTCTACGGTTACTAAATTCGTAACCTAAAAAGCGTTTTTCTTCATTCTTTTCACCTGTTTTAACCAGTACTAATTTTTGAGGATAAGCAATAATAAAATATAGGATTTTATTTTGTTCTAAAGCTAAAATGGAGTTCCAAAGTTCTTTGTCGTTCTTTGCTTTTATTTTCTTTTTATATTCCTGATAAATTTCGTGTGCTTCTATTTTTTTGTTAGGTGTTTTTTGAAGCAATGTTTTGTAATCCTCAAAGGAAATAGAATCCCAAACGTGAGCAACATATTTAGAAATAGGGTTTTCCATTCCGTTTATAGTCACGTCTTGCAGGTTTACAAATACCTTTTTTATAGCTTCTTCAATATTAATAGCATCTGCATTATTTCTACGTCTTAAAAATAGAGTCACCGTATTTGTTCCTGTTGCCATAAAAGTATTAGAACCCATTTCGGCAATAGCTAAAA
>CAXBPN010000078.1:0-10214 GCA_963977515.1 uncultured Flavobacteriales bacterium | reverse complement strand
GTGATGATCCAACAGTAAATGAATTAGAACAAAAAGCAGCGGATTTATTCGGAATGGAAGACGCTTTGTTTTGCCCTTCTGGGACAATGACAAATCAGATTGCAATTAAAGTTCATACGAATTCTCCAGGAGAATTAATTTGTGATGAATTGTCGCATGTTTATAAATACGAAGGAGGAGGAATTGGTTTTAATGCTGGCTTAGCAACAAAATTATTAAAAGGAGATAGTGGAAGATTAAATGCTAAAATGATAGCAGAGGCAATTAATCCAAATGATATTCATTTTCCTGAAACACAATTAGTGACCTTGGAAAATACCTGTAATAAAGGTGGAGGAACTATTTACTCTCTTCAATCACTTATAGATATAAAACAACTTTGTAAAGACCAAGGGTTAAAACTTCATTTAGATGGAGCAAGAATATTTAACGCTTTAGTAGAGAGTGATTATTCTGCAAAAGATATAGGTAAACAGTTTGATACAATTTCTATCTGCCTATCAAAAGGTTTAGGAGCTCCTGTAGGTTCTTTACTTTTAGGCTCAAAACAAGATATTTTAAAGGCAAGAAGAATTCGTAAGATTTTAGGTGGAGGTATGCGTCAAGCAGGTTATTTAGCCGCAGCCGGAATTTATGCTTTAGATAATAATATTAATAGGTTAAAAGAGGATCACTATCGTGCTAAAGAAATAGCTAAGAATTTGGATGGATTATCTTATATTAAAACTATTTGGCCAGTTTATACTAACATTTTGATTTTTGAAATTAACGATGATCTGGATTTAAATAACTTAATTTTAAGACTTGCAGAACAAAATTTAAAAGTTTCTGCATTTGGACCTCAATTGATTAGAATTGTAACTCATCTTGATTTTAATGATGAAAAGATGATTAGAACAATTCAAATTTTAAAAAACATAAACATATAGATGATTCATATAGACGACACTATAATATCAGAAGTATTACTTGAGAAAAAATTTGTATGCAATTTGAACGCATGCAAAGGTGCTTGTTGTGTTGAGGGAGATGCTGGGGCTCCCTTAGAAGAGGATGAATTAGCTGAATTAGAGAAAGTTTACCCAGTTGTGAAAGAATACCTTTCAGAGCAATCAATTAAAGCATTAGAAGAAAATTTATATACTGTTGATACCGATGGTGATTATGTTACAACTTTAATTAACAATAAGGAGTGTGCTTATGTTGTTTTTGAAGAAGATGGGACAAGTAAATGTGGAATAGAGCAAGCATATTTAGATGGTAAAACGGATTGGAAAAAACCAATTTCATGTCATTTATTTCCTGTAAGACTAAATGAATATGAGACTTTTACGGCTGTAAATTATGCCTATTGGGATATATGTGATGATGCTTGTGCGTTAGGTGAGCAATTAGGCGTTAAAGTTTATCAATTCTTAAAAGAACCTCTTATTCGAAGGTTTGGTGAAAAATGGTTTGATGAATTAGAGTTAGTTGACAAAAACTTTAATAAAATATAAAAAAATATTGGTTCGACAAAACCTTTTTTTTCTTTGACCAATTAAAACATCTTTTCTACTAATTAAGATTTCAATCGTACCTAGGGCTAGCACTTTTTAAATTATTTTATCCACAAAATTTTGTTGATTTACAATGTTGAAAACTTCAAAAAATTGTGAATTCTTTTATGTTGTGTAGCATATCTTTTTTATGAACTTTTGTAAACTGATTTGTTTCTCAACTGAAACTTTCCGGAAAAATTTATTTTAATCAATGGATAATTAGCTTTAATTTAGGTAGTTATCCATTATATTCATAAAGGCTTTACTATGGAAGAAACTACAAAAACGAAAGAAGAATTAAACATTGAAACTGTATTACCGAAAAATACAGTTTTGGCAAATGAAGAGCCAATATTAAAAGAAAATCCAGACAGATTTGTTTTATTTCCAATTCAGCATGATGATATTTGGAAATTCTATAAAGATCAACAAGCTAGTTTTTGGACTGCTGAAGAAATTGACCTTTCTCAGGATTTAAATGATTGGGATAATAAATTAACCGAAGATGAGCGTTATTTTATTAAACATGTTCTTGCTTTTTTTGCGGCAAGCGATGGGATAGTTAATGAAAATTTAGCTGAAAACTTTTTAAGTGAAGTTCAATATACTGAAGCAAAATTCTTTTATGGTTTTCAAGTGATGATGGAAAATATTCATTCTGAAACTTATTCACTTTTGATAGATACTTACATTAAAGACAACAAAGAAAAAGATTATTTATTAAATGCGATAGATACCTTTCCTCCTGTTAGAAAAAAAGCAGACTGGGCTTTAAGATGGATTGATAATGGTGATTTTGCAGAAAGATTAGTTGCTTTTGCTGCTGTAGAAGGAATATTTTTCTCAGGTAGTTTCTGTTCAATTTTTTGGTTGAAAAAAAGAGGATTAATGCCAGGGCTTACTTTTTCAAATGAGTTAATTTCAAGAGATGAAGGGATGCACATGGACTTTGCTTGTCTTTTGTATAATAACCATTTAGTAAATAAGTTAAGCAAAGAAAAAGTAACAAAGATAATTACAGATGCAGTTGAAATAGAAGCTGAATTTGTAACAGAATCATTACCAGTTCGATTGATAGGAATGAATTCAGATTTAATGAATCAATATATTCAATTTGTTGCAGATAGATTATTAAATGAATTAGGTTGTGAAAAAGTTTATAACACAACAAATCCATTCGATTTTATGGATATGATTTCATTACAAGGAAAAACCAACTTCTTCGAGAAAAGAGTAGCAGAGTATCAAAAAGCAGGTGTTTCTTCAGGATCTGATAATAATGATGCATTTAGTCTTGACGAAGATTTTTAAGTAATAAATCTAATATACCCGATAGAAAATGTTTGTACAAAAAAGAGACGGAAAAAAAGAAGCTGTTCAGTTTGATAAAATTACTGCTAGAGTTAAAAAACTTTGTTATGGATTAAACAACCTTGTAGATCCTACAAAAGTTGCGATGAAAGTTATAGAAGGATTATATGATGGTGTGACAACATCTGAGTTAGATAATTTAGCAGCAGAAGTTGCCGCAACAATGACTGTTCAACACCCTGATTTTGCATCGTTGGCTTCAAGAATCTCAGTATCTAACCTTCATAAAAATACGGAGAAAAGCTTTTCTGAAACAATGGAAATGCTTTACAATTATATTGATCCAAAAACCGGAGAAGAAGCCCCTTTGCTTGCAACTGATGTTTACGAAATTATTAGGGATAATGCTGAAGCTTTAGATTCGGCAATTATTTATGATAGAGATTTTAATTATGATTATTTCGGATTTAAAACATTAGAAAGAGCTTATTTGTTAAAGCTTGATGGTAAAATTGCTGAACGTCCTCAGCATATGTTAATGCGTGTTGCTATTGGAATACATAAAGAGGATATTGAAGCTGCTATTGAGACCTATAATTTAATGTCTGAAAAATGGTTTACTCATGCAACACCAACATTATTTAACGCTGGTACTCCAAAACCTCAGATGTCGTCATGCTTTTTATTAAGTATGCAAGATGACAGCATTGAGGGTATTTATGATACATTAAAACAAACGGCAAAAATTTCTCAATCTGCTGGAGGAATTGGACTAAGTATTCATAATGTAAGAGCAACGGGTTCATACATTAAAGGCACAAATGGACAATCGAATGGAATTGTTCCAATGCTTAAAGTATTTAATGATACAGCTCGTTATGTTGACCAAGGAGGAGGGAAAAGAAAAGGTTCTTTCGCCATTTATATTGAGCCATGGCATGCTGATATTATTGATTTTTTGGATTTAAAGAAAAACCATGGTAAAGAAGAAAATAGAGCAAGAGATTTATTTTATGCGATGTGGACTCCTGACTTATTCATGAAAAGAGTTGAAGCAAATGCTGATTGGACTTTAATGTGTCCTCACGAATGCCCAGGACTATATGATACACATGGGGAAGAATTTGAAAAATTATATACCAAGTATGAAGAAGAAGGGAAGGGTAGAAAAACAATACCTGCTCGTGATTTATGGAATACAATCTTAGAATCTCAAATTGAAACAGGGACTCCTTACATGCTATACAAGGATGCTTGTAATGAGAAATCTAATCAAAAAAACTTAGGCACTATTCGTTCATCTAATTTGTGTACCGAGATAATGGAATTTACATCTAAAGATGAAGTTGCAGTATGTAATTTAGCATCTTTAGCATTACCTAAATTTGTAATCGATGGTAAGTTTGATCATCAAAAATTATTTGATATTACTTATGTTGCAACCAAAAATTTAAATAGAATTATTGATAATAATTACTATCCAGTTGAGGAAGCACGTAATTCAAATTTCAGACATAGACCAATTGGACTAGGTGTTCAAGGATTAGCAGATGCATTTATTTTATTGAGAATGCCTTTTGAATCGGAAGAAGCTAAAAAATTAAATTCAGAAATATTCGAGACTATTTATTATGCTTCGATGACTGCATCTAAAGATTTAGCAAAAGTTGATGGAGCTTATGAATCTTATAAAGGTTCTCCAGTTTCTCAAGGAATTTTTCAATATGACATGTGGGGAGTAACTCCTTCTGACAGATGGGAATGGGATGTATTGAAAGAAGAAGTAGCTAAATATGGTGTTAGAAACTCTTTATTATTAGCTCCAATGCCAACGGCATCTACTTCTCAAATTTTAGGAAATAACGAATGTTTTGAACCATATACGTCTAACATTTATACTCGAAGAGTACTTTCGGGTGAGTTTATTGTTGTTAATAAACATCTTTTAAGAGATTTAAATAAATTAGGGATTTGGAATGATGAGTTGAAAAACAAGATAATGACTGAAAATGGTTCAGTTCAAAATCTTGCAGAAGTGCCAGACAATTTGAAAGAATTATATAAAACAGTTTGGGAGATTAAGCAAAAAACAATTCTTGATATGGCTGCCGATAGGGGTGCTTTTGTATGTCAATCACAATCGTTGAATTTGTTTATGGAAAACCCAAACTTTGCCAAATTAACTTCGATGCATTTTTATGCTTGGAAAAAAGGGTTGAAAACGGGAATGTATTATTTAAGAACAAAAGCTGCTAGAGATGCTGTTAAATTTACAGTTACATCCCAGGCTAAGGCTCAACCAACAGCTCAACAGTTAAAAGAAGAAGCTGAAGCTGCTTTGGCATGTTCTTTAGATAATCCAGATGATTGTGAAATGTGTTCAGGTTAAAAATATAACGACATTGCGGGCTTGACCCGCAATTTCATAAAATTTCATGCCCGATTTTGGGGAGATAACGGGTCAAGCCCGTTATTATGAAAAACAATAAAGATACCTTCTTCAAAAAACGCTCTTAGTTTAATTACGGAGCGTTTTTTATTTCATTTCTACCCAATCTCCGTGTTCTTTAATTAAATGAATTAACGCATCAACGGCTTCTGTTTCGGGTATGTTTTTTCGGACAACATTTTTTTCTTTGTAAAGGGTAATCTTTCCAATTCCAGTTCCAACATAGCCATAATCAGCATCAGCCATTTCTCCAGGACCATTTACAATACAACCCATAATTCCAATCTTTACTCCTTTTAAATGAGAAGTAACTGCTCTAATTTTTGCTGTTGTTTCTTGTAAGTCAAACAAAGTTCGACCACAACTTGGGCAAGAAATATATTCAGTTTTAGAAATTCGAGTTCTTGTAGCCTGTAATATTCCAAATGCGGTGTCATTAATCATTTTATCACTTCCACAATTTTCAGCAGCAATAAAAACGCCATCTCCTAAGCCATCAACTAATAAAGCTCCCATGTCAGTAGAAGCATATAATTGCATTTCGTTAGGTGTTATTTCACCATAAGCTCTACCAATTATAACAGGAGTTGTACAATTATTATTTATCAATTCGATAAATATTCTTCGCTGCTCTGCCATCCCGTGTTTGTTGTAAGTATCAATCATTAAAGTAGCAGTAACATCAGTTTTCAATTTATTAATTAATTCGGTAGATAGTTCTGGTAAGGTAACATATACGATATTCATTTTACCAGATAATTCAGCTGATTCTAAATATTCTTTTACACTTAAAAATGGATAACCTTTTTCTTGATGATTAAGCCAAGTTTTGTAATTATAAATTAAACCTAAAGTACCTGGAACTTCAAAATCAAGTATTTTGTTACCTAAAAAAACATAGTCACAAGCCATATCTGATAAATTCCATTTATCTAACGGTACAGAATAATTATAGCCTAAAGCAAAAAATGATGCTGGGGTTATTTTTTCTTTCGCACAAAAGTCGTGTATTACCACAGGTACATTTTTCCCGCCAATATTTAATACTTCATTTGTTTGTCGTTTGTTGTATTCAAATGGAGTTAAAGGATTTTTAGTAATCTCTTCAATTTTATCATGACCACTTCTTTTCTCATATCGTTTAACTAAATCTTGCGCTACAGGTATTTCAAATTCAGGCTCTTCAGTTAAAGAAACTCTAATGGTATCTCCTAAACCATCTTCTAATAATGTTCCTATTCCGATAGCTGATTTTATTCTACCATCTTCACCATCACCAGCTTCTGTAACGCCTAAATGAAGAGGGTAGTTCATATCTTCCGCTATCATTTTACTGACTAAAAGACGATAGGCTTGCACAACAATTAATGTGTTGCTGGCTTTCATCGAAAGCACAATGTGATGGTAATCAAATTCTCTACAAATTCTTAAAAATTCCATTGCAGACTCAACCATTCCAAGAGGAGAATCTCCATATCTACTCATTATTCTGTCTGATAAAGAGCCATGATTTGTCCCAATTCGCATTGCAGTACCATGTTCCTTACAAATTTTAACTAAAGGAATAAAGCGTTCTCTAATTCTAGCTAATTCATTTTTATATGAATCATCAGTATATTCAATTTCTTCAAATTTCTTTTTATCTGCATAGTTGCCAGGGTTAATCCTAACTTTTTCTACAATTTTAGCTGCAATTTCAGCAGCATTAGGTGTAAAGTGGATGTCAGCTACTAAAGGAGTATTATAACCTCTTTTTATCAATTCAGCTTTTATGTTTGCTAAATTTTCAGCTTCTTTTTTGCTTGGAGCGGTAATTCTCACAATTTCACACCCAGCATCTATCATTCTTATCGATTGCTCAACAGTAGCTATGGTATCCATTGTGTCAGTTGTAGTCATCGACTGTATTCGAATAGGGTTGTTTCCACCAATACCAATATTACCCACCATTACTTCTCTGGTTTTAAATCGCTGATATTGGGTTAAGCTATTGCAGTACATATATTTTAATTTTGTGCAAATATAATTATTTAAAAAAGCAGTAATTAATATACTTTGATTAGGAAATATTATTGGGAATTTTTTCAAAAAGTGACCGCTTATCTTCAAAAAGCGACCGTTTAGAAAGTCTTTTGTTATTTTTTTTAAACAATTTTGTTATCTTAGAGTAGAATTAATAGATTCTAAAAACTAAAGCTTATGAAAAATTTACTAACTACAATCTTGTTAACTGTAATAGTTACAACTAACAGTTATTCGCAAACACCACCAGTAGCCGTTAACGATACCTTTTATACTTATTTTGAGACTTCTATAACTAAATTTAGATCTGATCTTTATGCTAACGATAGTGCTGGCATAGGAGGTCTTAAGATAGTGGATACTGTTATTTATTCTGGTGGAAATCAATTTGTACCGACATATTTTACAGGAGGAACTGCTTGGTTAGGGTTAAATAAATTTGTTTTTACCCCACAGACAGGATATTTCGGATTAGATAGCTTAACTTATGTTTTAACGGAGAATGGTAATCCAACTTTTGACACGGCTACCATTTATATTTATGTAAAGCGTAAAGGGTATGAAAACTTGGATTTAAACAATATAAGTGCCGATATTAATAATGTATCATTGTTTCAAAATCAGGTTTTAGGTCCAGTAATTGCGGGATTTAATGTTCCAAAACAAATTAATGTTGGAGATCCTTATTACTCTACTATTTATGCAGCTAACTTATGGGTTGCAGGAGAAGATATTAATGGTCAAATTAAAACCTTTGCCCCTATGTTTGGAAATGATGATGCAAATAATTCTTCTTCATTACCTCATACTAGTGCCGGAGATGCTGGACCAATTAATATAGAAAGTGGTTTCTATAGTTATAAATGGGATAGGGTATGGAAGGTAAGCCAGTCGGAAATAGATTACCATATAACAAATTATAGTTTAGGAGGATATACTCCAATAGAGGTGATAGAAAATTGGCCAGCTCATGGAGATACAAGTAAGGGCAAGCTGCTAATTTAGCACCCTTTGTAGATATAGATAATGATGGGATTTACAATCCTTTAAATGGTGATTACCCTAAAATTAAAGGGCAACAAGCTGTTTATTTTATTAAAAACGACAAACGAATAGTTCATACTTATTCAAGTAGTCCAATAGGGTTGGAAGTACATGGAATGGCTTATGCTTATGATTGTCCTTCCGATTCAGCGATTAACAATACGATATTTTTAAATTATAAGATTTATAATCGCTCAATGTTTACATTGACTAACGCATACGCAGGAATGTGGACCGATTTTGATTTAGGAAATTATGGAGATGATTATGTTGGTTGTGATGTTGCTCGTGGTGCATTTTATGCCTATAATGGAGATAATAATGATGAAGATGCTAATGGGGCGTCTGGTTATGGAACTCATCCACCAGCACAAGGAGTTGTGTTTTTAAAAGGACCAAAACAAGATAATGATGGAATTGATAATCCTTTCACAACTAATATTCAAGATGCGTTAGATTTGAATGGAATACCTTATGCGGGGTTGGGTGTTGGTTATGGAGATGGTATAATAGATAATGAACATTTAGGTATGAAGCATTTTAAGTATTATTCATCAAATGGAGGAGCTCCCGGGGATGGAGACCCAGTTAATGGGACAGACTTTTATAATTATTTGCAAGGGAATTGGAGGGGGACAACTGGGCAAGTGGTGTGGGGTGGAGATGGTAATCCGTTTGGAACAGGGCAGCCAGGTGTCTTTGCTGATTATATGTTTCCAGGGGATAGTGATCCTTTGTTCTGGGGAACTGGAGGTGTTACTCAAGCTCCTTCAAGTTGGTGGGAAGGTTCTGTCGGAAATACCCCCTCAGATAGAAGGGGTCTTGGATCTACAGGTCCTTTTACAATGCAGCCAGGAGATATGGTAGAGTTAGATTTAGCGTTTGTGTTTGGTAGAGATTACCAAAATACAGGAAATACAGCAGGAGTTGTGGTAATGCAAGAACGAATAGACTCGATACGCAGTTACTACTTAAACAGTTTCCAATCGGTATGTGGTGGAGTTTTGGCTAGTGTAAATAGTGTTGAAGAGCAAGAAAATAACTTGCAAGTATATCCCAACCCGTTTAACAACCAATTTATGGTGAAATATGAGTTAGAAAGTGCGACAGCAGCGTTAAAAGTGTTTAATATGTATGGTAAATTGGTTGAGAATACTGTTATTACAAAATCGAATACACTAATTGATTTATCTCAGGAAGCCAATGGAATTTATTTTGTGCAAATTACTGATGGAGCAACTAGAGTTACTAAGAAAATGGTAAAGCAGTAAATAGTAGGGATTGTTATTATGAGATTACGGAAATTTTAATGGTTTTGAAAAAGTACCATTAAAATTTCCGTAATGACGTTATGTTCAAAATGGTTAGTGACTCTTTTCTTATTGGTATAGTTATCAGACCACTAAAAACAGAATGACAACAGTAACTTTATTTAGTGATTTTAGCTAATAATTTTTTAGCCATATCAATATCATACAAATCTTCAATTAAAGCGTCTTCCCTTGGGGAGGCGTTTAATATTTTGTTTAATAATACTTTTGCTTCAGCATTTCTTTTTACTTCAGTTAAAAACTCAGCATAAAAATAAATATTAGAAATTGATTTTGGGTTAATTTTTAACGCTTCAATTAAGTGTTGCTCTGCAACTTCTTTTGAAGGCCAAGTTAAAAAGAAAGGAATATTAGGAGCTTTATAATTAATAACCCCCAACAATTTATGTGGAGCACCATCTGCAAACTCAGGATTTAAATTCATCAATTTTTCGGTGTGGGTTTTAATTTTATCTGCTAAGCCTTCTTTAGCAGAAGAAACAATTCCTTTTGCTTCGCCATATTTACTAAAATTGG
>CAXBPN010000077.1:0-10216 GCA_963977515.1 uncultured Flavobacteriales bacterium | reverse complement strand
AACTCCAAGTATCAATAGGCGTTGTTCCTCCATTATCATTAGATAGGTTGGTAAACGATGTCGCATTTACATTATAACATTCATCACTAAAAGTGAAATTTGCTATTGGATTTTCAGAAACAGTTACTGTTTTAGTAGTATCATGTCCACATCCGAAACTATCTACCACATTAAGATTAACTAAATAATCTCCAGCTCCATTATATCCATAAGATGGATTTTGATCATTACTTGAACCGATTCCATCTCCAAAGTCCCATGTCCATGTTGCTATACCAAAACTAGCCAACGAACTAACATCAGTAAAACTTGAAGCACTCGAATTACAAACGGTATCAGGCGTAAAGTTTGCGATAGGATGAGCATAAACCTCAACATTGGTGTTAAAAGTATGCGTACAACCACTATCAGAAACAACATCTAAGGTTACGTTATAAATACCTGCACTTGTATAAGTATAGGTTGGGCTTGGTAAGGCACTTGTTCCTACTCCGTCTCCAAAATCCCAATCCCATTGATTAACGTTTCCAATAGTTACTAAAGAACTATCTGTAAAGGTTGTGATATTCCCTAAACATTCGTTTGTTCCTCCAAAACTTGCAACTGGAATTGCATCTACATCAACATTTACATAAGCTGTATCTTTACATCCTAAAGTAGAAGTAACTATCAACATCGTTTGATAAACCCCTGCTGAGTCAAATAAATTTGCTGGGGTTGGATCATTTGTATTATTATCTATGATTCCATCACCATCAAAATCCCATTGCCAAGTATCAATTGGAGTTGTTCCTCCATTATCTAACGATTGACTTATAAATTGTGTTGAATCTACATTAAAACATTCATCACTAAAAGTGAAATTTGCTATTGGATTTTCAGAAACGGTTACATTTAAGGTTGTATCATGTGAACAACCCAAACTGTCAATTACATTTAAACCTACTGGATAAGTTCCTGCTGGAGCAAATGTAAATGTTGGATTTTGATTTCCATCATCAATAGTTGTATTATTATCAAAATCCCATTCCCATATTGCTATTCCTATACTTCCTAAAGCTGTCTCATCACTAAAAGTAGTTGCGGATGTTAAACAAGCTGTATCAGTTGTGAAATTGGCTATTGGGTTTGGATTTACATCCACTGGAATGGTAACTGTATATGTACAGCCACTATCCGAAACAACATTTAAATATGCATTAAAAGTTCCTACAGCGGAATAAGTAAATGTTGGATTCTGTGAGTTATCATCTATTATAGTATCATTCTCAAAATCCCAATTCCATTGAACAATATTACTATTAGCAACCACTGAACTATCATAAAACATAGTCACATCTCCTAAACATACTTCAGCAGCACTAAAATTAGCAACAGGAATAGCATCAACATCAACCACGGTTACAATTGTATCTTTACATCCTTGAGTAGTCGTAACAACTAATTCAGCATTATAATTACCTGCATATGGATACCCATTTGATGGATTTTGAGTTGTATAATCCACACTTCCATTATTAGTGAAATCCCATTCCCATGCATCAATTGTACCACCATTCCCATTTGATTGATCAGTAAATCCTGTCGCAGAATTTGCACATGCATCTGAAAAACTAAATGCAGCAGTTGGTTTCGGTGCTATTATTACATTTTCTGTAACAGAACTTGTACACCCGTTACTATCGGTAACATTTAAGGTAACTGGATAACTTCCTGCTACGCCAAATGTATTGGTTGGATTTTGTAAGGTATTATCAATTGTTGCATTGGCATCAAAATCCCAATCCCAATTAGAAATACCTATACTACCCAAAATAGTTCCATCAGTCATTGTTGAAACAAATGGTTCACATGCAGTATCGCTTACAAAAGCAGCTACAGGATTATCAAATACCTCAACAGTTTTTGTAACAGTATCTTTACAGGTATTATTTGTAGTGACAACTAATTCTATTGTTTGTGTTCCACTTGTTCCATATACATTTGTTGGGTTTTGAGTTGTATTGTCAACTGTTCCATTATTATCAAAATCCCAGTCCCAACCAGTAATAGTTCCTGAACTAACATTAGAATTATCATTAAACTGATTGGCTAAGGTTAAACAGGTATCGTTTACCGTAAAATCGGCAACAGGGACTGGATATAAACCGATGTTAATCGTGTCAGTTCCATAACAACCATCTGCGTCTGTAATCTCAACAATAAATGTTCCGTCTGTAGCATTTATTGTTGGAGTAACCTCGCCATTTGGTAGCCAATCATAATTAAATGTTGGATTTCCACCTGTAATTGTTGGGTCTAATATAACAGTTCCACTTCCTCCACACGTAAATATATCTGCTCCCAAATCTACTGGTAAATCACCAATAGTTATGGTGTAAGTTTGAGTAAATGACGCATTATAAGGACACCCATCATCAGCGGCTATTACCGAAAAGTTATATGGTCCTCCTGCTGGTATATTATTCCAACAAAAACGACCTATAGGAGCATTTGGGTTTGAATTATCAACTGTAAATGTTGCACCAGGTAAAGCAATTAGATTAGTAGATAAAGATACAATGTCTCCTGCATTTGCATCACCTCCAAAAACATCAAAACATACATCAGAATTTGGGCATGTAGTTACATCAAACACACTAGCTGCACCATCTATTCCAGAAACACTAGGTGGGCTATTTGCTCCACAATCAATAACTTGAATTTGAACATCACGAACTACACTACCTATTAACACCCCATTTCTATATTCTTCAACTAAAACAGCCAAAACAGATACTTGTAGTTGGGTTGGAGTTAAACAGACCAACCCAGTCTGTCCATCTATTGTCATAGGAGGGGTAGAAGCTAATGGCTGAGTTGGAGAGTAAGGATTAATATAAGTTACAGTATTAGTGGCACTAGTCTGAGGAGCTACTAAAGAATAATAAATAGAATCTCCATCGGCATCGGCAGCTCCATGGTTAAAACAAAATGGTTGATTAACACAAATATAAGGTACTGGTGGAGTTGTAAACTGCGGAGAGCTATTACAAGGATAATTCAAATTATCTAATGTGGCTTCAACATAAATATTACCAGAAGGACCAGTAGATATAGCTCCATTTCTGGCACTTTCCCAATAACTAATTACCCAATCGTCACAAGGAGGGAGTGTAACCGTAGCTTGATAAATATACTCTTGAACCCCTGGATAAGTACCTCCATTACATGTTGTTGCAGCAGATGGACAAACAGGTGTTATTTCTTGAAAACTCGTTTGACTAATACTTTGAGTAAAATTTGAACAGGATGAGTTAAAAGACACAGTAAATGATCCTGGAGCAGAAATACCTCCACAGTCTCGATAAAACGTAGCAGTAATTTGGTATTGATTTCCTCCTAAACAAGTATATTGAATATCGGCTCCTTGAGCATGAGAAGCCCAAGAATTAATACTTATAACAATTAATAAAAAAAGAATACCTATTTTCCTCATCTATTGGATTTTTAACTTAAAAATTAAATCTACTACATTTTATGTTTGGTAGCAATTTAATAGACGTTAATCGATTGAAAAGGAAGCCTCTAGTTAAAAAAAAACTGACTTTTATAAATAATGTTAAAAAAATAATAGTTGAGAGTTGAATTTCTCAATTTACAACACAATATGTTGAAATAATTATTGTTTCAGAAAGAATTTTTTGGGTAGGAGAAATTTATCAAAAGTGTAATATTGAATAAATACAATTAGTTCGTCATTAAAATAGCCATACATTCTATCCAAATCATATTTATAAAGGTTCCCATTTGCATCTAGTTTATCTCCTTTGTAAGGTAAATAAAAGGCAACTATCTTATTCTCTTTACCGAAAATATCAGTAACACGAATACTAAAATAGGGTTCAGATGCAATAATCGAATCTTTTTTGGCTTGCTCCATTTCCAACACAACTGTTTCATAATAAGCTTTATCAAAAAAGGTTAAATAAGTTTTTACTTTAGAGCTATCATAATTATTAACTAATTTCGCTTCTTGATTATCATAAATACTAACTATATTCCCATTTTGTTGGATTGTAAATGATTCTTCTGGTTTTTCATAATAATTCACTTCCACTTTCTTTATTTCCCCAATTGAATATTTAAATATAGCAGCATCTCTCCACTCTAATGGACTTGAATAAAAACGAGTGGTTAAGTAACCATAAAAACCAGGTATGTGCATAATAAATGGCTCTGTAGATTTCACGCCGTCTTTTTCAAGCAACATATAAGTACCTTGGTGATTTTGTGTTGCTTCTCCTACGTAATATACCTTAGATGGCTTATCTTCTCCTTGATAAATTTCAACTTTCACAGATTGAGTTGCTATAGAAGTAACTACATTATCAAATGCAGCAGATGAAACTGGAGATTTAACTGCAATTCTAGCAAATGTTTTCATTAAAACAGAAATACTCTCTGGACGAGCTTTATTTTTACCGTTAACAATCCAATCGTTTCCATCTCCTTTAGTTAAGGTAACATTTTCTCCATTTGCCCCAGCGATAAATATTTTATCAATAGTTGTGGTGTCTTCTATTGCAAAATCAGATAAAACACCTTCTCTACTTTTTAAAGTGCTTGTATTTTTTGTTGCAATATAATAACCAGCTACGGCTAATAATAATACTAATATAATAAGGAGTGCTTTATTGTTTTTCATCTGTTTATTTTGTATATTTTTTCTTTCTATCGTAATAATGTGCTAAACCAAAGAGTATAATTAATCCTATTGGCAATACTGAATTGATTAATTGCCACTTAAATTTATCTTTCTTTAAAATGGTTTGATCTAATAATCTTATAGTCAATTTCTTAGAACGAACTCCCATTAAACCTGTATCATCACATAAATAATTTACAACATTTATCATAAAGTCATTATTACCAAACTGCTGGTTAGTAAATCGATCAAAACCTAACTCATAATATTGACTTGTTTTAGGGTTTACAAAATTCTTAGCAATATCGCCATCAGCAATAACCACCATTTTATTGAATTTACTCTCTTCTTTAAAATTAACCTCAATACTATTTACAATCTCTGGAGTTATTCTGTTTTTAAAAACCGATTCAAAATAACCCTCCAATAAAACAGCAGCAACCTGTTGTCCTGCCTTAAATTGAGATTGATCTGGTTCGTACCTCAACATTCCTAAACTAATTCGTGTTGGAGTGTTACTTACTTTTGTGTATTTGCTTGATTTTAATAAACCTATTTTACGAATTCGAGATTTTGCAATTGTATCAATTGTACTTGTAAATTCTCCTCTCACAGCATTTAAATTATTTACAATTGGATGATTATTTGCTGGAGTTAATAAAGGAAAAAAGAACCATGGAAACAGTTGTTGTTTGGGTTGGTTCCCAACCCTTCCTGTAATAACAGGAATTGCGGCAGATTGTAAATCTTGGATTAATGTTGTATTTAATCTAACTCCATAAGTAAATAATTGGTCGTCGAGGTTTAAATCCATTGGAATCGCCATCGAAACATCTGCATTTTGTAAACTATCCATACTAGCAAAAACAGGATCTACTAACCAAACTACTCTACCTCCGTACATTACGTACTGATCAATGATAAACTTATCTTTTTCAGAAAATTTTTGAGTAGGCTTAGCTATAATTATTACATCATATTTCCTCATTACTGCGTATTCTCGTGTACTATCAACAATAACTCGCTCCGTTAAGCTGCTTAACTCTTCATTTATTGCTATTCTATCTACAACATAAGTTTCTGCTAAACTTGTTGCTAAAGACGCTGTTTCAATTTTGTTTAACTCACCGTGCCCTTCAATTAAAGCCACTCTTGGTTTTTGAAATCTTTTTAGGTTATGAATTGCATTAGCAAACTCATACTCCAAAGATTCAATTGAACCATTCAACATCGTCTCTGACGAAACGCCCATTTGACTTTTCAATAACTGTACAGGGAATTCTTGTCCTTTATAAGATACTAAAGCACCTGGCCAAATAATTTTATTAGAAATACCATCGTTTTCTTTTTCATTTATATCAGTTGGGCGTAACCCCTCTTTATATAATTGCTTATATATCTCTTCTCTTACTTTTTGGTCAGGGTCTTCTGATGGATTAATAAATTCATATTCGATAAATCCATTTGAATAAGCTCTAAATTCATCCAACATTTCACGAGTTTCATCACGTAAACGTTTAAAACCAGCTGGAAAATCTCCTTCTAAGTAAACTTTCACATAAACGATGTCGTCTAAATTAGCTGCTAAATCTTTACTGTTATCTGAAATGGTATAACGATTTTCAGCAGTTAAATCAAAACGATGAAAAGCAAATGAACCTATAAAGTTTACAAGTACAACAATGATTACACCTGCAACTAAGGTGATTAAATCTCTATTTCTGTTATTATTATTGTGCTTTACCATTTTCTACTCCCTATTGCGGTTTTAGTGAATAATAAAAACAACATGATAATTCCTAAAAAGTAAATCACATCTCGTGTATCAATAACTCCCCTACTTATCGACATATAATGAGCATTTATTCCCAATTTAATAATAATATCGTCAATTGGACCTAATAATTGTAAAGAACTGATTGATTCAAATCCTATAAAACAAAAGAAGCACAAAAATACTGCAACAATAAATGAGATAATTTGATTATTGGTAATTGCACTTGCAAAAACACCGATGGCTACAAAAACACTTCCTAAAAAAAGTAACCCGAAATAAGAACCGATTGTACCTCCAACATCAATATTACCAATTGGTGCACCTAGATTATAAACTGAATAAAAATAAACTAAAGTTGGAATTAACGAAAAAAGCACCAACGAAAAACCTGCTATGTATTTTGCTAAAACAATCTGAAAATCGGTTAAAGGCTTTGTTAAGAGTAACTCTATTGTTCCTGTTCTACTTTCCTCGGCAAACAAGCGCATAGTAATTGCTGGAATTAAAAACATAAACACCCAAGGTGCTATATAAAATAGTGGTGCAATCGTTGCGTATCCAGCATTTAAAATATTTGTTTCACCAGGGAAAATCCATAAAAATAAACTAATGGTAGTTAAAAAAACAGCAATAACAATATAGCCTATAAGCGAACCTAAAAAACTTCGTATTTCTTTATTGATAAGTGTTAACATCTACTTTTTTATTGAAAAGTTTCAAAGGTAATATTTTTTAAGAGATGTCCTTTATAAAATTTGTTAATGAATTGGATTAATTCTACAGCCAAAAAATTATTTACGTATTTACTAAAACCTTACTATTACATACTTTAAAAATATTTTTGTTATATTTAAAACATTATTTTAAATATTTAAATTTACTTCTTATTTTCGCAAACTAATTTCTATAAAAATGAACATCTTAAAATTTGGTGGCACTTCAGTTGGTTCGGCAGAACGCATGAAAGAAGTTGCTCAATTGGTTACAAATGGAAATAAAAACATTGTTGTTTTATCTGCAATGTCGGGTACAACTAACACTTTAGTTGAAATAGCTGGGTATTTATACAAAAAGAACGATGAAGGAGCTATCGAACAAATTTTTAAGCTTGAAGAAAAGTACCATAAGACTGTAAATGAATTGTATAAGACTGAAGAGTTTAAACAAAAAGGACATGACTTAATTCAATCTCATTTTAATTATATTAAATCGTTTACCCAAGATATGTTCACGATTTATGAGGAGAAAGCTGTATTGGCTCAGGGTGAATTAATTTCTACGGCATTATTTCATTTTTTATTACAAGAACAAGGTGTAAACTCTTGTTTAATTCCAGCATTAAATTTTATGCGAATTGATAAAGAAAATGAGCCTGATAATTTTTACATCAAAGAGAATTTAAAACGAGAAATCGACAACCATAATTCTTGCAAAGTATTTATTACGCAGGGTTTTATTTGTAGAAATAGTTATGGTGAAATAGATAATCTAAAAAGAGGCGGAAGTGACTATACGGCTTCCTTAGTTGGTGTTGGAGTTAATGCAGATGAAATACAAATATGGACTGACATTGATGGCATGCACAACAATGATCCTCGATTTGTTGAAAATACTTATCCATTATCTCATATTTCGTTTGATGAAGCTGCAGAGCTAGCTTATTTTGGAGCAAAAATATTACATCCATCAAGTATTTTACCTGCTAAATTAGCCAACATACCTGTTCGTTTAAAAAATACCATGCAACCCGAAGCTGAAGGCACTTTGGTGAGTAGTAGAACAGGAACTGAAGGAATAAAAGCCATTGCTGCAAAAGACAACATTACTGCTGTAAAAATTAAGTCAGGACGAATGTTGTTGGCTTACGGTTTTATGCGAAAAGTGTTTGAGATTTTTGAAATGTATAAAACTCCAATTGATATGATTACGACTTCGGAAGTTGCCGTATCATTAACCATTGATGAAACACAAAATTTAGCTGAAATTACAGAAGAATTGAAAAAATTTGGAACGGTAGAAATCGACAATGACCTTTCTATTATTTGTATTGCTGGAAATTTTATTGCCGAAAGTAAAGGGCACGCACTCAAAATTTTTGATGCGTTACAAAACATTCCTATTCGGATGATTTCGTATGGCGGAAGCAAACACAATGTATCGGTATTGGTAAACACTTCAGATAAAGTTGAAGCTTTACGTTCGTTAAACGAAAAACTGTTTTAATAATGTTTACTCCAGAAATTATAGCACAATTTAGTAATACACCTACTCCATTTTATCATTACGATTTAAAAGTATTGGAGCAAACTCTTGCTATTTTAAAAAGTG
Organism: uncultured Flavobacteriales bacterium; assembly: GCA_963977515.1. GTDB lineage: Bacteria > Bacteroidota > Bacteroidia > Flavobacteriales_E > Vicingaceae > Vicingus. The sequence continues at coordinate 1,424 of CAXBPN010000077.1, read as the reverse complement.
AAGCTGATCGATTTAATTATCATGTTCATTATGCATTGAAAGCAAACTCAAACAATACCATATTAAAAACCATACTACGTCAATTTGGTTTTGGTGCCGATTGCGTGAGTGGAAACGAAATTTTAAAAGCTGTAGAATGTGGTTATGACAACTCTAAAATTGCTTTTGCTGGAGTTGGAAAATCTGATCAAGAAATAAACATTGGTTTAGACCACGACATTTTTTGTTTTAATTGCGAATCGTTACCCGAAATTGAGGTGATAAACGAATTAGCTGCCAACAAAAATAAAATAGCTCAAATTGCATTACGTATTAATCCGAATGTAAATGCCAAAACCCACCACTACATTACCACAGGTTTAGAAGAAAACAAGTTTGGGATTAATATGTGGGAATTGGAAAGTGTGGCTGAAGCTTTAAAAGGGTTTCATAACATTAAATTAATTGGTTTGCATTTTCATATTGGTTCACAAATAACCGATTTAAGTGTTTTTAAAGGCTTGTGTATTCGTGTAAACGAAATACAAGATTGGTTTATTACGCACAATATTATTGTTGACCATATTAATGTTGGCGGTGGATTAGGCGTTGACTACGAAAACCCTGACGAAAACTTAATCCCAGATTTTAAAAGTTATTTTGGGTTGTTTAATCAGTTTTTAAAATTGCAACCCAACCAACAATTACATTTTGAATTGGGTAGAGCTGTAGTTGCACAATGTGGTAATTTAATTAGCAAAGTATTGTACATTAAAAATGGCGTAAATACCAATTTTGCAATTGTAGATGCTGGTATGACTGAATTATTAAGACCTGCACTATACCAAGCTACACACAAAATAGAAAATTTAAGTTCTACTGCTGCTATCCAAAAATATGATGTGGTTGGACCAGTTTGTGAAAGCTCAGATTGTTTTGGAAAAGCAATAAATTTACCCGAAACTAAAAGAGGTGATATAATAGCCATTAGAACAGCTGGTGCGTATGGCGAAGTAATGGCAAATAGTTATAATTTAAGGGAATTGAATGAGGTTTTATTTACTTAATAGGTGTCTCCCTCTCCCTCTGTTTCAAGCGTCCGCTTGGAACAATATTATTGCAAGCACAAGCGGATGCTTGCGAGAGATTTTATTTTCTATCAAAAACTAACTAGACATCCATCACTAACTTATAACCAACACCGCGAATATTTACGAGTTTTATAGCCGAATCGGCTTCTAGTTTTTTACGTAATTTAGATATAAATACATCTAAGGTTCTTCCTATGTAATCTAAAACCCGCAACTTTTCATGTCCAAAACCGTCAAACGAATCAACCTTTAAAACTCCTCTAGTGCTTCATACACTTCTTTAACAGGAAACCCCATTACATTAAAATAAGAGCCAACTATTTTTTCAATACCAATGTAGCCTATCCATTCTTG
>CAXBPN010000076.1:0-10290 GCA_963977515.1 uncultured Flavobacteriales bacterium | reverse complement strand
CCTGTTTCAATATCTACTCCAGGATCATTAACTTGTTTTAAGGTTACAGAAATACCTTGATCTAAAAACATTTGCTCATAATTTGCAGCAATTGTAACATCAGACATTACGGTGTCAAACCCACTACCTGAAGCTGAAGGGAAAATCAATCTCCAATAAGCATCATCTATAGGGTTGTTAGCAGGAGTATTAATTGTTGTATCCAAAAACTGTAATTTATAAGTTCCAGGAGCTACATTTAAAGGGTCTATTACTTTAACCTCTATTGGACCAAAACCTGCTTGATAAACTGGGTAATCCATAAAGTAATTGCTTGTAATTATTGACTCAGAAGAACTTGTTAATTCTAATTGAAATCCTCCATTTCCTTGACCTTCAATTCTAGTAACCTCTGGTTGATCACCATATTCTGAATTTAAAATAGTTCCATTATCTTCAATACTTGGGTCATGTGGTATAGCAGATGTTGCACTAATTCCACTACCAGAAGAATTTGTTCTACTTGATAAGTAAGGTTTTAATTGGCCGCCTAATGTAAAGTTATTAGGGTCAACAGTCATCCAATTATTATAAGCGTATGCTATAGCAATGAAATGATAGGTTTTATGATTTACTAATTTCTTATCATTACCAGTTGAGAATGCATCGTTTGTAACTCTAAAAGTGTGACGAATACCATTATTCTCGCCATTAACCATTAAAGTAGGTACATTAGCAAGTATAGTTTTGTCAAATTCATAATTTACAATTTGAGATATATTATCTTTTTTATCAACTTGTGCAATCAATCTTGCAACAGCAGGATCGTCTAATTGCGTTGCAGAAACACTAGATGTTTTAACTTGATATATCTTATACCCTTGGAAATCATAATACTTCAAGGTATCTCTATCTTCTTCTGTTCCTTGATACACCCCATTTAATGTATCTGGTATAGAAATAGTTGCATCTTTTAAGTGTGCACCTTCAGCAAAGTTATTTGAAATAGGGTTACTATTTGATAAATATAATACTAATTCATTTTCTAACTCTTGTATAGTAATATCTGGAGTACTAGGTCCTTCAAGCACTTTAAAACAATTATCGAACAATGCTTGGGCTTTATCATCAGCAACTTTTAAGTATGTTATCGATGCTCTATTATCTCCACTTAACGCTCTTGCGTAAACAATACCAACAGTTAAATCATTTACAGCACCAGGGTTTAATGTAAATGGTCCTGCTGATTGCAAAAACCTTCTATCGGCTGGAGTATTTTTAGTTCCAGCACCATCAATATTATCCTCTGACCAAACTGCTGGAGTCATTGGAATCCCTCCTGTACTCCAAAATAAAGGGTCTGAATCGTCAGGGAAAATTAAGTCAGCAAAATTTCCAGGCTGACCTGTTCCAAGAGGATTACCATCTCCACCCCAAACCATTTGACCTGTAGTGCCTTTCCAATTTCCTTGTAAATAGTTATAAAAATCTGCTGATACATTAGGGTCTCCATCACCTGGTGCACCACCTTGTGAAGAATAATAAACAAATTTTTTCATACCATATCTTTCATTATCTACAATACCATCACCATAACCTATACCTAAACCTGAGTAAGGAATACCGTTAGAATCAAGGGCATCTTGAACATTTTGTGTTAACGGGTTATCTAATAAATCATTATCCGCATAAGGACCTTCAAAAAAGTCCACTCCGATTGCTGGAGGAGTTGCACCATATCCATTAGCACCTTGAGCATCCTCATCATCATTATCTCCATTGTAACAATATCCCAATCCCCTAGAAGCATCGCAACCAACAAAATCATCACCAAAATTACCTAAATCGGCATCTACCCATTGTCCAAAGTAAGTGTTTGTAAATGTAAAACTTGATCTATTAATTAACTCATAATTATAGAACGTCATATCATTTATTTCATCATTTGTCGCAAATGCAAATGCTTGTCCATGAATTTCCATACCAATAGGTAACCCTTTTGATTCAGTATGTACATTCCCCATATCATTAAAAACAAACCAAACAGTTGTATCTCCAAATAAACGAATATCACGAGTTGTTCTACAGTCAATATCTCCAATTAAATCGTATTTTGGATAATCACCTTGTGCAGGATCATAAAAACCATCACCATCTTTATCGTAAAAAGGGGCTAAATCTTGAGCTACATAATAACTTTGACCCGCTTGTTTAGTTATAGTATTTCCTTTACCAGGATAATTTAATATTGAATTTGGTATTTGATAATCAGGATAAGCCGTTGGATTAGCTTTCCATGCAACAAAAGCATTTACTTCTGCTCTTGAGATAGAAAAATATTGATCAAAGATGTTACATGTTTCAGCATCAATATCAGCTGTATTTTTATCTAAAGGACCAGGGAAAAAGTCATTCCCTTGCCTAAATAGAGCTGCTGCCGTTTTTAAATTAAAGTTTAAATCCTCTCCGCCTATCCATAAACCTGCAGCATAAATTGCAGTATGATATTTATCCTCTTCAGATTGTTGTTTTGGGATATTGTATGCCGCAATTGCAGGAGCTACAGATCTATTTTGAAAGAAAGTACCACCTGTAGCTTCTAACCTTGCTCTAACATTGTTAAACTCAAGTATTGCCACTGCAGATGCAGGAGAACAACCAGCTGTTGGTGTTGGGTTTTCACCACCTTTATTTGAATTTCCATTAGCTTCAATATCTCTAGCATTTAAAGAGCTTACACTAAAAATTGTAATTAATACAATGAATAGTTTGATTGATAATGTATTTCCGTTTTGCATATTATGATATATTAAAAATAGTAATATTAAAAATTTAATTGTAATCCTAATCTAAACCTTCTTGGTAAAGAATAATTAGAAGGATCATCTACCTTTGCTTTATAAAGGTCTCTATAAGACTCTTCATCAATGTTACTAGCTATTTGGGGTTGCCATTCAGCAGCAGCTAAATAACCATCATCATCAGCATTTCCTGTAGCAGAATATACTCCTAATATATTTTTAGCATCTAAAACATTTAACACTTGTAAATAAATATTAAGATAAGCTTTGGTTCTTTCTTCACCTTCTCCTTTCCCCCATTTTAAATCAATATTCTTATCTAGTTTTAAATCTACAGTTGTAGTCCAAGGTAATCGGTTACCATTTAATGAGCTTGCTATAGGTGAAGCTGTTGCTCCACTTATAACTGCACTATTAACTATTCTAGAAGTTTTAGTATAAGGTGTACCAGAATTGGTTCTAAACACCACATTAAGACCTGTATTAGAAAATAAATCTTTTCCAAAAACAACAGGTCCGTTATAATTTTTACCAGCTCCATACCTATAATCACCAGAAAGTACAATTGCATGTCTTTGATCAAAACTTAATGGTAATAAAGTTCTTAAATTACCATTACCAGAAGATACTAAGTTAAGCGAAGAAGTTGTACTTGAACCAGTACCATCAGCAAACTGCAAAGTATATGCAGCTCTTAAAGAAATATTCCCCTTTCTTCTTAAATCATAACTAAACGTCATTCCTTTAACCGTACCAAAATCTTTATTACCATAAGATAAATAACTTTTTGGATAAGCACCTATTACTTGAGTAACTTGTACCATATCTTTCAACTCTCTGTAGAAAGCAGCAATTTTAATTGCCGAATAATTATCAATTTTTTGTTGAAACCCTAATTCAAAATCAACAGTCTTTTCAGCTTTTAAATCAGGATTATTAATACGATTACTTGTTTGTTGTAACAATAAATAATCAATTAATTGTAAACTACTATTTGAAGAAGGTCTTTGTGTTAACACATCATAATGTGCAAAAAACAACGCCTCATCAGAAATAGGAAATGAAAAAGCAATACGAGGAGAAATATTAATCTCTGGTTCATAATCTTTAAAAGAACTAACTGTTAAATCAGAGAATGTTAAATCATCACTAGGATCAACTAACCAAGGATTAGGATTACCAGTAGCATTTAAAACAGTTGGATCCACTATTTCTTGACCTTGTGAATTATACCAAATATCACCATCACGATAACCTACAATATCATTAACAGAAGGATTACCTGCATCAGCAACATAAACAACAAAGTCATTTCCAATATTAGCTGGTTTATTTGGTATATCACCAACTTCAGCAACTGTTTTAACAGGGAATAAAGAATATTTATCTTTTAGTACAGGTTGATTTGCATCATATCTATCAATACGAACACCAACATTAAATATTAAATCTTCAAAAGCAAATTTATCTTGAAGGTAACCAGCCATATAAATGGGTTTAAAAGCACCTACTTTACGAGTGTAATTACCATTATCATCTTTATCATTAAAGAAGTCATCTAATGTTGGATTTCCTGATGTTTTTTTACCTGTATAATCATAGCCATAGTAATTAATTCCATTACTACTATAATTATTAAGTAAGTCATCTGGGGTAAAATCTCCAATCTCCCAAATATCACTTCCATAAGAATCAAAATCAATAAAATCTGTTCCTGTTTGAGATAAACCTAGTTTTTCTCTAATGTTTTTATCAAACTGAGTTTGCCCATCACTATAATAAGACACAAACGTATATTGGAAGGTAGAATCACCATTTTGATCAAAAAAAGCAAACTCCTTAGTGTAATTACCAACTCTAAAATCTCTATTATCAATATGATTATTAACCAATCCTCTACCTGTAGTCCACAAGGCAGTAGGAGCAACTGTATAGTTACTTATCACTCTTTGTTCATATTGAAATCCAAGTTTAATTGCATGTCCTTTAATTTCAGCACTTCCTGAAGTAGTAATTCTTAATTGATTAGAAGATGTTTGTGAGTAATTGTTATAAGGACTTCCCATAGCTGACCATAAGTTATAAACAGAACTTGGTCCATCACCATTTAGTAATCCACCACCACCAGCTACTAAACTAGGTCTTTCTAAAAATCCAACCTCATTAGCATAGGCATCATAATAGTTTTGTGTGTAATTTGCTAATATTGGGTTTATCTCGCCTTGCTCAAAATCGTAAGATGTAGTAGCAACAGAAGAAAGTAACCCAGTTATAGTTGAATCACCATTTTCCCCCTGTATATTATTGTTATTCGCATCTCTAGGTGTAAAAGTTTCTCTCGTATAAACATCTTCTCTAGTAGAAGTAAATTTTCCTACATATCCATAATTAGAAAGTTGAGATTTATGTTTACGGCTTTGTACTTTTTGAGAAACTTGTGAATAATCAGCTTGTAATGATATAAAAGCATTTTTTATTAAAGAAGAACTTTCTTCACTATCATTGTTTTCAAAACGCTGGGTTACTCTACCATAAGCTCTCCAATTCATATCAATTACCTGTGGATTATTTGTTGAATTTAATAAAGCATAACTTCTTATATATGCATCTCTATCACTATAATCAAAAGTTCCCCCAAAAGTAATTGTTGTATTTTTTGATGGCGAAATATCTATTTTACCCGCTAAATTTAAACCTTTAGCTGCAACATTTTGTCTAAACTTAATTGCATCAATATCATCAGATTTTAAAAATGAAGCACTATTTACTATAATTCCACCATTTTCAAGGCTTCTTATAAAAGGGTCTTCATTTAACTCCGCTAAAACATCACTCTTTACTCTATAATTATCTACTCCTGTTGGACTTGGATCCACCTGATGTTTCAACTCACCTGAAAGAAAGAATCCCGCTATGGCATCGGTCTTTTCTCCTTTATCATTTTTTCTTGTTAAAATTGGCCCTGCTAAATTGAACCCTAAAAGATTATAACCAAATTTATCTAGTCCAACTACATCATCTCCATTTTTAAATCCAGAAGTTAAATACTCTAATCCTCCAAACCAATCTTTAGATGCTCCTCTTGTTGTAATACTTACTACCCCACCTGTAGCGTCTCCATATTCAGCTGGCAAACCACCTACAATTACATTTACCTGCTCAATAGCAGCCTTAGGCAAATTTGCAGAACCTCTAACACGAATACCATCTATATAAGTATCTGTACTATTACTTCTTGATCCTCTAATATTATATGTACCATCATCATTCACTTGCACACCACCAATAGTAGCAGCAATATCAGATGCAGAACGTCCTGGTAATTTATCAATATCATCTCTTGCTACCGTACCACCTGAAGAAGTTTGATCTTTAGAAATTAAAGGTACTTCATACTCTACTACCTCAAAAACATCCATATCAATACCTTGTCCAGCTTTAATGTTGGCAAATGTAATTTTACCATCTGTTACAACTACCCCTTCCAACTTTATTGGTTGATAACCAACATAAGAAGCTTGAATACTATAACTACCTGGTGTAAGAGCTGAGATAGAATAATTCCCATCAAAATCTGTCATTGTCCCTGCAACCTGTGCTCCACCTTTAAAAACAACAACATTAGCAAAAGGAAGAGGTTCGTTAGTAACCTTATCAATCATTTTACCTTTAATTGTTCCTCCCGATTGTGCACTTGCAGCTAAGCTAAGTACAACAGTAAACATTAAAAAAGCTAGTTTTTTCAACATATTAATTAGTTTAATCCTTTATAAAATTATTATCTCGTGCAAAATAAGAATGGCAAATATATATAATATTAATCTTCTATTCCAAATTTCTTTACTGTAAACTTATTAAGAAATTTTAAGATTTATTAACACAATTTAACTAACGGTCAAAAATAGGTAGTTTCATCCATAGGATAAAACATTTAAAGGAAAAAGGGAAAGGGGGTTTTTAACGATGATTACCGAATTCATCTTTACTATCGTCATCATCTTCATTATCATCACCACCAACAACTTCTTTAGAAGTACGTGCAGACTGCGAATTAAAACCTGACTCATCATTAACAATAGCATTTTCATCAACAGTACCAACATTAGAAGAAGGTACTGGTCCATCTTCTTTAGTACAAGATGATAAAGAAAATAGAATCACCAATATAGGTGCTACAAATTTTAATGATATTTTTGAAAGTAATCTCATTTACTCACAAATATAAGAAAAATATTATTCTCTTTGTTTTTTTTACCAAAAATATTATTATTCGATATTTCTTATAATAAAGTTTTAATTTTACTACCAGTTTGATTCGACTACTTTACATATTACTTTATCCTATCTCCATTATATATGGAATTGTTACTTTTTTAAGGAACAAGTTGTTTGACTGGAACTTATTAAAATCCACTGAATATAATTTTCCTGTAATTGTTGTTGGCAACTTAAATGTTGGAGGTGTTGGTAAAACTCCACACATAGAGTATTTAATACGATTACTTGACAAGTATAAACTAGCTACTTTAAGTAGAGGTTATAAAAGAGAAACAAGTGGATTTATTTTAGCTGACGAGAAATCTACAGCTGCAACAATTGGGGATGAACCTCAACAGATTCAGAAAAAATTTCCACATATTATTGTTGCTGTTGACGAGAAACGAGTAAATGGAATTACAGAAATAAAAAAATCTACTCCTGAAACTCAAGTAATCTTGTTAGATGATGCTTACCAACATAGAGCTGTAAAAGCAGGTATCAATATTCTAATTACCGATTATAGTAAATTATATATTAATGATACCATTTTACCTTCTGGCAGATTAAGAGAATGGGCAATAGGTAGTAATAGAGCTGACATTATAATTGTTTCCAAAACACCAACAGTAATTTCTCCTATAGACATAAGAAGAATAAAAGAAGATTTAAAACCAAAATCTTATCAAGAAATATTTTTCTCCTATACTAAATATGGTAATCTTACTTCTTTTGCAGACACTTGCAAAAATTTAACCTTCCCTCCTTCTAATGTTAATTCCGTATTATTAGTTACAGGTATAGCAAAATCAGGTTCTCTTTATTATTATATAAAGGATAATTACCAAACGGTAGAGCATTTAAAGTATGCTGATCATTATTTATTTCAAAAAGAAGATATAGCAACTATAAAAAATAGTTTTAAAGATTTATATGGAAATAATAAAGTAATAATTACAACAGAAAAAGATATAATGCGATTATCTTTGCCTGAAATTTATAATGAATTAAAAGAACTTCCTATTTTTTATATTCCAATTGAAATTTGCTTTCACGGAAACGATAAAGAAGAGTTTGACAACAAAATATTAAAGTATGTTACAGCAAATTCAAGAAACTAAACAGTTTTTAACTAAAAAAATTAATACACTTCCTAAAGCAGGAATAGTTTTAGGTAGTGGATTAGGAAATCTAGCTTCTGAAATAAAAGTTGAACACCAATTTGGATACAATGAAATTCCAAACTTTCCAACCTCAACTGTTGAAGGGCATTCTGGTAAATTAATTTTTGGAAAAATAAATGACATTCCTGTTGTGGCTATGCAAGGTCGATTTCATTACTATGAAGGATACTCAACAAAAGAAACAACCTTTCCTATTCGAGTAATGAAAGCCTTAGGAATAAGTCATTTAATATTAAGTAATGCTAGTGGTGGCGTAAATGAAAATTTCGAAATTGGTGACATTATGTTAATCACTGACCATATTAATTTATTTCCTGACAATCCGCTAAGAGGAAAAAACATTGATGAATTAGGCCCTCGTTTTCCTGATATGAGTGAACCATACTCAAAAGAATTAAATACTAAAATAATTGATATAGCAGCCGAAAACAACATCAAACTTCAACAAGGTGTTTATGTTGGTTTATCTGGGCCAACCTACGAAACACCTGCTGAATATAAATATGTTAAAATTTTAGGTGGTGATGCTGTTGGAATGAGTACAGTTCCAGAAGTAATTGTAGCCAACCACATGGGTTTACCTTGTGTTGCATTATCAATAATAACAGATTTAGGGGTTCAAGGTAAAATTGTTGAAATTAGCCATGAAGAAGTTCAAGAAATTGCTGGTGCTGCTGAACCAAAAATGACACTAATTATTAAAGAATTATTAAGTTCTCTATATTCACTTAGTACAACAACAAATTAATAATAAAATGATAGTAATAGGAATAGCAGGCGGAACGGGTTCTGGTAAAACAACTGTTGTAAATAAAATAGCAGGGTTTATTCCTGAAGAAAATGTAGCTATTTTAATGCAAGACTCTTATTATAATGACAACAAGAACCTTACTTACGAAGAGCGAACAAAAATTAATTACGACCATCCCAATTCAATTGATTTTGATTTAATGTTGAGCCACATTAAGGCTTTAAAGAATAAAGAAACAATAAATCAACCAATATACTCATACACTACCCACTCTAGAACTGAAGATTACGCTGTAATTCATCCTAAAGATATTTTAATTGTTGAAGGTATTTTAATTTATACTAACGAAGAACTACGAAAATTGTGTGATATAAAGATTTTTGTACATACTGACTCTGACCTTCGATTAATTAGGAGGATTAGAAGAGATATAACCGAACGAGGTAGAGATGTTGAAGAGGTTTTAAATCGATACGAAAAAACACTAAAACCAATGCACAATCAGTTTATTGAGCCTACTATGAAGTATGCTGATTTGATTATTCCTGTTGGTGGTGAAAACAAAGTAGCCATTGATATTTTAGCTTCTATGATTAAGGAAAAAATTAACGTGTGAAAGCAATTAAATTCATAGCACTTCTTTTATTATTTCCTCTTGCTATTTTTTCACAACAAACTGAAAAACCTTATTTCCAACAAACAGTTAACTATACTATTGATGTTGAATTAAACGATAAAATTCATCAATTAAAGGCATCGGAAACTATTGAATACACCAACAACTCACCCGATAAATTAGAATACATTTATTTCCATATTTGGCCAAACGCCTATAAAAAATACAATACAGCTCTAGGTAAACAAAAACTTGAGAATGGTGAAACTCGATTTTATCATGCTAAAGATGAAGAATTAGGTTTTATTGATGGTTTAAATTTTACTTCCAACGGAAATGTATTACAATGGGAATATGATTTTAAAAACGAAGATATTTGTCGCGTTTTTTTAGCTGAAACACTTTTACCTGGTGAAACTGTTGAAATTTCTACTCCTTTTAGCGTTAAATTACCAAAGGGTATTTTTTCTCGATTGGGACACATGGGCGAATCGTATCAAATTACGCAATGGTATCCAAAACCTGCTGTTTATGATAAGGATGGCTGGCATCAAATGCCCTATTTAGACCAAGGCGAATTTTACTCAGAATATGGAACCTTTGATGTGAAAATTACATTACCCAAAAACTATGTTGTTGGAGCAACGGGTGATTTAGTTAATGGAGAAACAGAACTTGAATGGTTATCAAATAAAGCAAAAG
>CAXBPN010000075.1:0-10471 GCA_963977515.1 uncultured Flavobacteriales bacterium | reverse complement strand
TTATACTTAAAATTAGTTCATGAAAACAAGACAAAATTGTGAAGATTGTAAAAATATGGAATGTTTTCTTTTTAAAAATTGTACTCCCGAATGGCATGAAGAGTTAAATGCAAATAAATCATGTATTCAATATAAAAAAAACCAAGTAATTTTTAATGAAGGAGATACTGTTCAAGGAATTTATTTTATTCAAAGCGGAAAAGTAAAAGTTTATAAAGAATCCAATTACAGGGGGCAGATTGTTCGATTTGCTGAGGATGGAGATATATTAGGTCATAGAGGAATAGGAGGGGATAATATTTACCCTATTTCGGCATCCACATTAGAAGATTCGTTAATCTGTTTTATTAGCCAAGAAATGTTATTTAAACTATTAGAAAATAATACAGCTTTAAGTATTCAAATGATGTTGTTTTATGCTGATGAATTAAAGAAGACAGAAATAAGGTTGCGTAATATGGCTGTAATGACTGTAAAAGAAAGGGTTGCAGATGCTATTTTGTTAGTGCAAGAATCATTTGGCTCAAAAAATGGAAATAAAGGATTGTTAGATGTTGAATTGTCTAGAAAAGACATTGCAGAAATTGCAGGAACTTACCCCGAGCAAGTGAGTAGGTTTATTACTGAATTTAAAGAAAGTAAGATCCTTGACCTTGATGGTAAAAAAATAATACTACATCACCCTAAAAAACTGCAAGAGATGATTGAAAAATACAATACCTAAATTGTATGCAAAAATGCAAGAAATGAATTGAGCTTGCTCATATTCTTTCTTATCTATTGGTAATAGATTTGTATCTTATTCAAATCGTGCATGGTTATAAAAGATACAATGAATTGCGAGGCGTGTAAAGCAAATTGTTTTATTAAAAAATATGTTGATTCGAATTTTTTATCCAAAATAAACGAGAATAAGTACATCATAAGATTTAAGAAAGGACAATACATATTTTATGAAACTAAATTTGTAATAGGATTATTTTTTATTAGAAATGGGAAAGTAAAAATTTTCTTGACTATCGAAAATCAAAATCAAATTGTACAATTAGCCAAAGACGGAGATATTTTAGGACATAGAGGATTTGGAGGTAAAAAATACCCCATATCGGCAATTGCAATAGAAGATTCTTTTATTTGTTTTCTTCCTAAAAAAATATTGGACGAACAACTTCAAAATAACGCTGCCCTTTCTTATCAGTTTACCATGTTTTATGCAAGAGAGTTAATGCAGTCAGAAGCTAGATGGCATTCGCTTTCAAGAACCGGATTAAGAGAAAAAGTGATTGATGCATTATTAATGATAATCCATGCTTTTTATGACAGTATAAAAGATGGGGATACGATTGATTTTCATCTAACACGAAAAGAAATTGGAGATATTGTTTTAACATCGCCTGAACAAATTAGCAGGGAATTTACCTGGCTTAAAGAACAAGGAATAATTGATACTTTGGGGCATAAAAAAATTATAATAAAGGATTATAATCGCTTAGTAAGTATAGTTTCTAAAAAAGGAGTAATACTATAATAGTAAGCAAAAGATAGTTTTATAAAATAAATTAATAATAAAAAAATATAGCAATGAAAACAGTTTTAACTTTAATAGTGAGTACATTAATAATTCTTTTTGCAATGAGTTTCAACTACTATAGTGGAACTACTTGGGTTGCACCCAAAAGTGCAGATAAATTAAAAAACCCATTAGCAAATAACTCAGATGCCACTACAAAAGGCAAAAAGTTATACGCTCAAATGTGTGCCATTTGCCATGGAGCTAAAGGTAAAGGAGACGGTATGGCTGGAGCTGCCTTAAACCCTAAACCGGCTAACTTTACTTCAACAACCCTTCAAGCACAAACAGATGGAGCTATCTACTGGAAAATAACAGAAGGACGTAGTCCTATGGCGTCATACAAAACAAGTTTAAAAGACAACCAAAGATGGCAATTGGTAAATTATATCAGAACATTTAATAAGAACAAGCCAAAAACAAAACCTGCCGAAAAACCCATAGAAAAAGTAGAAACCTCGGAAGAAAAAGCAGATCGATTAGAAAAAGAGTCAAAAAGAAAGTATGATAAACTTATTATTGAAGCGGACACATCTTTTGCAGCTAAAAATTATAAAGCAGCCAAAATTCAATATTCAGAAGCACTTAAAATAAGACCGTCAGATTCATTAGTCATTTTTAAATTAAATGAATTAACTCCCTTAATTGTTGAGGCAGAAAAAAGGGAAATTTTAAAACAAGAAATTAAAAAGGAATTGAAAAAAGAATTAAAAGAAGAAATCATACAAGAACTAAAGAGTGAGCAGAAATAGACACTTATTTTAAGAACCTGCAAAAATGCACGGTTTTAATTGACAGGAGTCATATTTTAATGACTAAAACACAAGTACTTTTACCACATAAACTTTAATTAAAAATATAAATAATATAAAACTTAAATAATATGAAAACAGTTAAAATAATAGTAGGAACCTTAGCAATTGCACTGGGGGGAATGAGTTTTAGTTACTATGGTGGCGGAACTCCTTGGGTAGCACCTAAAAGTGCAGATGCAATTAAAAACCCATTAAAAGGAAATGCTTCTTCAGTTGAAGAAGGTAAAAAATTATTTGCTCAAATGTGTGCTATATGTCATGGAGCTAAAGGTAAAGGAGACGGTATGGCAGGAGCTGCATTAAACCCTAAACCAACCAATTTTACTTCAGAAAAAGTGCAAGCACAAACGGATGGTGCTATTTACTGGAAAATGACAGAAGGTCGTGCTCCTATGGCATCTTATAAAGCTAGTTTAAAAGACAACCAAAGATGGCAATTGGTAAATTATATACGAACACTAAAAAAAAATAAAAAATGAAAAATCTAAAAAAAATAGCAATTGGATTTACGTTGTTGTTGGTACTGCCGTTTACAGTAAATGCTCAGGATACTACGAGTACTTTTGATCGACAGGCTGCACAAAATAATCCAACTAACTACGACTCAAAACCAGGTAAATCTAAAATGATGTTAAGAGGTTATTACCATACTGGTTTTGAAAACACAACAATTGGAGATGAAAGCAACTCAAAATTTACTCCTGGAAGTATTGCTCCAATATTAATGTATCGACAAAATGATAAATTATTCTTTGAAGCAGAGTTTGAAGGGGCGTTTGAAGATGGAGAATTTGAATGGACGATAGAATATGCAGATATTTCTTATATTTTAAATGATTACATGACCGTAAGAGCAGGTAAATTTATGTTGCCATTCGGTACTTTTATGGAAAAATTACATCCAGCATGGATTAATCGACTTTCAACCAAACCATTAGGATTTGGTCACGATGGTATTGCACCAGGAAATGATGTTGGAGCTGAGGTAAGAGGTGCGTTTTATACAGGGCCAATCAAATTAAACTACCAGGCTTATGTGGTAAATGGAGCTCAATTAAAAGATGGAATAACCGGAATGGGAGGTATGGAAGTTGAAGAAGATGAGGCAGGAATGTTAAATTTTGAAAATGGTGTTTGGGGTGATAATAATAATGATAAAGCATTTGGTGGTCGTTTAGGGATATTTCCTTTCACGAACTCTAGCTTAGAATTAGGTTTTTCAGGATATTCAGCTAAAGTAGGTGGTAAAGATACTCCTTATGAGGATGTAAGAGCAAACCTTTACGCATTAGATTTATCTTTTGTAAGAAACTTAAACTTTATTAAAAGTGTGATTGACATTAAAGGGCAGTATATGTTTTCTCAAGTTGATGATGCCAATTATGCAATTCCTGAAGATACATTAGGATTGTATTATGATTTTAACAATGTCAGTTCTGCTTATTATGCACAAGTTTCACTTCGACCTTCGTTATCAGGTAATAAATTTTTAAGTAGATTAGAAGCTGTTGGGCGTTACAGTATAATGGAAACTCCTGAAGGTTCTTTGTGGGAATCGAATCCTACTCAAATAGCTGTTGGTTTAAATTATTGGTTGGATTGGAGAACTGTACTTAAATTTGGTTATCAAACAACAGATGGTGTGGGTGGACATAGTGAAGAACCTGCAGGTGCAGAGGAAATGGCAACTCCATCTACCGACTTATTTTACATTCACTTAGCAATAGGCTTTTAACTAAAAAACTAAAAAATCATGAAAAAAATAATTATTATATCATTCATAATAGCTGCTGGAATAGCGTTGGCTAGTTTCTTAAATAGTTGTAAACCTTCAGAGGCAGTTCTTGCAAAATCGGGAGCTCAAATTTGGGGAGAAAATTGTGTGAGATGCCATAATACAGCTGACCCTTCTACTTTTTCGGATGTAGAATGGGATGTAGCAGCTATGCACATGCAAATACGAGCAAATTTAACAGCTGATGAAATAAAAAAAGTAACAGAATTTTTACAATCGGCAAATTAATCAAAATTTAAAATTATGAAGTACTTTAACATAACACTAATCATATCGTTTTTATTTCTTTTGGCAAGTTGTACAAAAGAAAGCGAATTAGCCAAGGAATTAACCGAAGCAGATAAAATCGCCACCGAAGGAATGGAAGAGGCTGAGCATGAAGCGGAAGAGCATAATGAAGAATTAATAGCATGTCTTGCTGATAGCCTTTGTACAGAGAGTCAAGAAATAGATAGTTTATTTCATTATCAAGTATCTCAATACGATTTTTACCATGCAAATTATAGCCACAATAACTTAGATGACGACCATCATCATAGTGTGGTTAGTAGCCATTCTCATGGAAATGCAATGCATGAAGAAGAAGAGGAAGGGGAAGATCATGGACATAGTATAGAAAGTCATCAAGAGATGGCAAACATTATAGCTGAACACGAGCCTTATCATCCGAACTAATAAGATGGAGAGAAAATGTTTTTATATCCTGTAGCTACCATATAAAAATAAACTCTTCTCATTTACAAGCATGTTTTACCTTTAATCTGTTTTAAAAAATCAAATTAATTGTTTTAGTTGATTGGTAAGTAGTAATATATCTTAAAAAAATGCTTGCCAATTTTTGTAGATTCAAGTAAGTTTCTTGGATAGGTTTTAGCCCCACAATATTGTTATTGTGGGGCTTTTTTTGTACTTTTAGGAGTACTACAAAATTAAAATTATGAGCAAAACAATTCACTATTCAAATGAAGATATTACGATAGTTTGGAATCCAGAACTTTGTACCCATTCTGCGAAATGTGTAAAACAATTACCAAGAGTTTATAATCCAAAAGAACGGCCTTGGTTAAAAATTGAGAATGCGACTACTGAAGCATTGAAAAAACAAATAGCAACCTGCCCTTCAGGAGCATTAAGTTTTATAGAAAAATAAAGAAACTAAGCTTTTGCTTTTCTTAAAGCATCAATAGCTTTAAAAGTTGGAGTTAATGCTTTAAATTCAGAATTGTTGGTTGAATTGCCATTTTCACATATTTGTAAAAAGGTTTCTAATTCATTAAAGTAGCCAGCAGAATACAATTGATTATGTTCTTTAACTGGTAAAAAGCTATTTTGTTGGTATAAAGTAGTTGATTGAGGAGTAAACCCTTTTACTTTTTCTAAAGGGATATTCATCATTACTGATGGAGAACTATTAAAAATTAGTTTTGAAGTGTTCTCAGTAATATATTCTCCTTTTGGAGTTGTAATGGTTAAAATGTCTTGAGCTTCTGTCCAAGAATGTGCAGTAGAAAATTCTATAGTTCCACAAACTCCATTTTGATGTTGAATTTGGGCTAAATAAACAATTGTTCCTTTACCTTTTACCACTTTTATATTTTCAACTTTACCATCTCCAAATAAATAAAATAAGGCATCTAACGGATGAATAAATAAATCAAGCAATTCATCACCTTCAGGGTAGCCGCCTGTTTTGTATTTTAAAGTGTAATAATTGGCTGTTGTTACTTTTTTTGATAAGATATTAAACACAGGAGCATATCTTCTTTGTAAACCAGTTAAAGCTGTTGCAGTTGATGATTTTTCTGCTGCAATCAATTCTGTTAACTCATTTAGAGATGAACAAGGTGGTTTTTCAATAAATAAGTTTTTATTGGCAGCTAAAATTTGTTTGGCTAAGCCAAAATGTGCTGAAGGGTGGGCAGAAACAAAAACACCTTTTATTTCAGCATCATTAAGTACCTCGTCTAAATTACTTGTTGCAATTATATTGGTGAAATTATTTTCAACTAATTGTTTGGTGTCTTCACTTCTTACCACAATGTATTTTAAATCTACATTAAGGTAATTAAGAACAGGATATAAATTATTGATAGAATGATTACCGATCCCCACAAAAGCATACTTGCCGTTGAATTTCTTCTCCAGCATTCCTTTTTTTCGAATTTTTTTGTATCGTTCTATTATTCCGTTCATACAAACTGGAAGTTACACAAATTTAATGTAAATGTCTCCGTAAGATGTATCGATAAAATCTTGACTTTGAACATAATCAATCATTTCTTGTCCATTTTTCCATTTTGGTAGATGGAAGTTCATTGTTTCACCATGCGATAAATTACATTCTATATTTCCTAATTTACTAAGGTGTTGAATACAATTTAAAACAACCTCTTTGTTTTCTGGAACGATGTATTCAATTGATAATGATTTTAACGGCTGAGACAATCCTTTTAAAACATCATACTCGTAACCTTCAACATCAATTTTACAAAAATCAGGAACGCCATGCTCTTTGATTAAATTATCAAGAGTAGTCATTTCAATGTCTATCGTCTTATCCCAATTCGCACCTTTAAAACGGTCTTCTTGCATCTGGTCAACATGACTTTTCGAAAATGAAGAAATCAATGATACATCAGAAACATATAGTTTTTCAGTACTCTCTTTTTCTCCCAACCCTTTTTTAATTAAAGGCAAATTAGGGAAACGTTTTTCTAAAGCTTCGTAACATTCTTTTTGAGGTTCAACCATTACTACTTTAGCTCCTAACTCTAAGAAAATAGCAGTTCTGTTTCCAACGTTAGCACCGACATCAAAACACAAGTTGCCTTGCTTAACAAACTGGCTGTAAAGTTCCTTTTGTTTGTTTTTTTGAAGAGCAGTTACAATCTTATTTTCTAACTTAATTGAGAAAGCATACAATCCTAACCCTCTTATTACTGATCTTAATAATTTTCTCATTAAATATTTCCTTCAGTTAATATTAAACTGTTTATTTCAATAAAGCGTTCCTGCATTTCTTCAGCCAATCCAGAATCTTTGTACTTATCATTCGTTAACATAATTAATTGTTGTAAAATATAACGAGCTCTATCCAATTCACTTTGGATTGATTTTCTGTCATCACCTCTTAACGTTAAATAAAACTTTAAATCTTCATGATAGGTATTTACTAAACTTCTTACAACAGCATTCCCTTTTTCGTATTCTTTTAATTTGTAATACGATTCAGCAACAGGTATCATAAAGAAATTATAAGCAACTAAATTTTCTGGCATTACTTTTATACAGTAATCTAAAGCAGTAATTGCTTTTTCATTTTCGCCTCTTCTAATATAATCATCAGCTAAACGAGAAAAGTTGTTTCTGAAATTCATACACATTCTACGGTTATTTTCGTCTAAGTATATATCGCCATTTTCCATGCCTCCCCAAACAAACTTTTCCATTAAATTTTCTTGCATAATTTCAGCATGAACTTCACCAGTTTGACCATCATAACTATTTGCCTTGTAAGGAACCAAACGATAAGCTAATCCTTCTAATTGGAAAAAAGGAGTTAACCCAATGTAACTTGAATTACCCGTTGTAATTGCAAAATAAATTGGTCTTTTCCAATCGTTTGCTGCAAGAATATCTAGAATTATTAAATCATTTTTCATGATGTAATTCTTATCTACAGTCCATTCAACTTTATCTAAAATTCTATCAGCATATTCTGGAGTTACAGTACCGTTTGCTAACACAACATCTTTCTCTACCGAAATACTAAAGTTTTTAGTTGGCAAATAATCTACTTGTTTACCTGTATTAACTCCAACTTTAGATTTAGGACTGTCATCAATTACAAAATCAATAGCTTCATCAATATCAATATGCCCTTTAATTCCTCTATCATAAACAGGGACATAATCATTTGTACCTTGTCTTATCTTGTAATCCGGTATTCGTTGCGGAATTCCATCGGCATCCCATGCTTTTCTACGCATTTGTTCGATGTACCAATCGGTATTCAATAAACTTAAATTCACAACCCTTACGTCCGTTCTATAACCTTCTACTTCTTGAACATACCAAAGCGGGAAAGTATCATTATCACCATTGGTAAATAAAATTGCATTTGGAGCACAAGAATTTAAATAATTTTTTGCAAAATCTCTTGCAGTATATCTTCCCGAACGATCATGATCGTCCCAGTTCTGTGAACCCATTAAAACAGGAGCAGCTAATAATCCAACTAAAGTAACAGCAATTGCACTGACTTTTTGAGGTACTTTTTTACTTAATATTTCATATAAAGCATAAATTCCTATTGAAATCCAAATTGTAAACACATAAAAAGAACCTACATAAGCATAATCTCTTTCTCTAGGTTGGAAAGGCGGAGGGTTGGTGTAAAAGTTAATTGCCATTCCTGTAAAGAAGAACAATAAGCCTAGTACTAACCAGTCTTTCGGGTCTTTGCTAAATTGATACACTAATCCAATTAAACCTATTATAAGTGGCAAAAAGAAATAAGTGTTTCTTCCTGGGTTGTTTTTTGTTGAGGTAGGAACTTTGCTTTGGTCTCCTAATCTTGCAGAATCAATAGCATCAATACCACTTATCCAGTTTCCATTTATAATTTCACCTTGACTTTGAATGTCGTTTTGTCGTCCAACAAAATTCCACATAAAATATCTCCAATAAAGATGACCCCATTGGTAGTTAAACAAGAATGCTAAATTTTCGCCAAAAGTTGGTATTTTAACAGTCTCGCCATTCGAGGCTCTTACATTTCTTCCTTTAAAATTACTCCATTGTTTATAACCATCAATATGGTGCCCCTGAGAACTCCACATACGAGGTAAAAATCCAGAAGCTTTGCTGTCGTAATTTGGTTCGTTTTTTTCGCCTTTATTCGTTTGCTCGTATTTGCCTGTTTCTTTGTTTTGGAAATAAACGGCTTTACCTTCCTTATAAGGTTCTTGAGCATCTAAAGGAGTATTAAATGATTGTCCTGTTAAAAATGGAGCAGAACCATATTGTTCACGATTTAAGTAAGAAAGTAAACTAAATGCATTTTCTGGATTGTTTTCATCCATTGGAGGGTTTGCTGCCGAACGTAACATGATTACAGCAAATGTTGAGTATCCAATAAGGATTACAGTAAAACAAAGAATTAGGGTGTTCCAAATTACTTTTTGGTTTTTTTGCGTGTAATATAGTCCAAAAGAAACAAAAGCAGTAAGCAAGAAAAGGTAAAACAATAATCCTGAATGGAAAGGGAGTCCAAATGAATTAACAAAAAGAATTTCGAACATCGAACCTAATTTGTATGTTCCTGGAATAATACCAAATTGTACAATACCAAGTATTAGCAATGAAAAACCTGTTGCAGTAAAGAATGTTTTTACATTTAAATCTCTAGTTTTAAAGTAAAACAAAAATACCATTGCTGGGATAGCTAGTAAGTTCAAAAGGTGAACACCAATAGACAATCCCATTAAATAAGCAATTAAAACCATCCACCTTGTACTGTGTTTTTCAGTAGAAACAGCGTCCCATTTTAAGATAGCCCAAAAGACAGCCGCAGTAAATAATGATGACATGGCATAAACCTCTGCTTCGGTAGCTGAAAACCAAAAAGAATCTGAAAAAGTATAAGCTAAAGCTCCTACTAAAGCACTTCCTAAAATGGCAAATTCTTTTCCTTTGGTTAATTCACCCGTTTTCATGGCTAGTTTTTTAACCATAGCTGTTATGGTCCAAAACAAGAACAAAATAGTGAAAGAACTACTTAATGCAGACATCACATTTACGGCATAAGCAGCTTTTTCAGCCGATCCAAACATGGTAAATATTTTACCTAACAGCATAAATAAAGGTGCTCCAGGTGGGTGTCCAACCTCTAATCTGTATGCGGTTGCAATAAACTCACCACAATCCCAAAAACTAGCAGTTGGCTCAATAGTCATTAAATAAACTGTTGTAGCAATAGCCCACACTAACCAGCCTAATATATTATTCAATTTTTTGTACTCCATGTTATAATAATTTTATAGGTAGCGAATTTATGAATTTCTGAAAGATAAATTGTTAAAGGACGTTAATCAATGTTAAAATGTGTTTTTTATTAAAACAAAAATAAAAAAACTTGCAGAAAAATATTTTTTTCATAAATTTGCCGACCTTAATGTCCGATGGTGTAACTGGCAACACGTCTGTTTTTGGTACAGAAGAGTCTAGGTTCGAGCCCTAGTCGGACAACAAAAACCCCTTAACAAACTGAATGTTAAGGGGTTTTTCTTT
>CAXBPN010000074.1:0-10482 GCA_963977515.1 uncultured Flavobacteriales bacterium | reverse complement strand
ACGATATGAGGAGTAAAATAAACAACTTAATTTTTTAAAATGGTTAATTGTTTTAAGTTAAGCAACCCAACAATAGCAGGTAAAGCAATATTAATAATCCATAATAATAATGAGGCTAAAACTATTGCAATTACATTATCGGTTACCATTCCAAAAACTAAAACGGCAACAGAGCTTCTCACACCTATTTCCGACAATAATAATGTTGGAATAATAGAGGCTATAAGAAAGCAAACAGGTATTAACATTAATTCCTTGATTTCAACTAAATTAATACTAAATGCTTTTAATATTAACCAATACTGCAAACAAAAAACACCGTACCTAATTCCACTTAATCCCAAAACATTAACTAACTCTATAAATGAAAGTTGCTGAAAATTTGCTGAGTTTAACTTCTTTAAAACAGGTACTTTTTTTAAAAATAAAGGCAATTTTTGAAAGAATACAAAAAACAAACTCAACAATAAAACACAAACTAGTAAAGCTATAACTAAGTAGTTAGAGTAATACATCTCAAAATAATTTATAGTAAAATATAAACCTAAAATTCCAATTAAAACAGTAATAAGCAATTGAGAAAAAGCTCCCAATGTAGTTAACCAAACTAAATCTTTATTTTTTTCATTTGTGTTTAATAAGAAAACCCTTCCTGGTATTTCTCCAACTCTGTTTGGGGTAACTAAGCTTACTGTAATTCCTGTAAATACACACTTAATCGCTTTTACAAATGAGATTTCAATACAGTTACGAATTATGTATTTCCATTTATAAGATTCTAAACTCCAATTTATTATCATTAAAAATAAACTAATGATAATAAATCCATATTCAATTTTTGTTGATTTTAGATAGGTTATATTTTCTGAAAGTCCTGATTTAATTTTATAAACAATAAAAACAAATGCAAATGCTCCAATTATAATCTTTATGATTAAATTAAAATATTTGTATATTGTTTTTCTATTCAATTGTAAACTTAAAGTGGTTAAAGATAAAATAATATTAGGAATTGACCCTGGAACTAATGTGATGGGATATGGTATTATTCATATTGTTGATAATAAGATGAAATTAATAGCAATGGGTGCCATTGAGTTAAATAAACTCAGCACTCACTTTTTGAAATTACAAAAAATATTTGACCGAACTTCTTATTTAATTGATGAATATAAACCCGATGAAGTGGCAATTGAAGCTCCATTTCTAGGGAAAAAGAAACGTTCAGTCCTATCTATTTAAATTACAGTGAAATATAGGTTAGTGTTTTGCTTTCGTGACGTATTCATGACAATATCTTTATTATTAATAAGGAATCAAAAAAAGAAAACCCGTTTAAGATAGAATTAAAAAACATTTATTGATTTGAACTGTTTTTTAATTCTTCAAATTCATTTGTCAGTAAACTCTGAAGCCTTTTCAATATCATTAACAGAGTAAATAAGAATAATGTAAAGAAATAGTAAGAAATAAAGTTAACTACATATATCACAACTGGATTAGTAAGTTTAGTAAATACACAAAGTATTATGCATAAAATAGAAAGTAATATAGTAAACGAACAATTATAAATAACCTCCTCAAGAATATTAACCTTTAACCTCTCCTTAATAATGTCTTTAGGTATAATTGTAAAAAGTAAAACAATGACATTAAATAAAAGCCCTACAAATATTGCCAATCCTGTAATAATAATATTCACAATATCTCCTCCCATCAAGACATTAAAGTAAATTAAAGTAGAAGCAATGATAAGAGGTAATATTAGAAACACAAAATAATCTCCAAAGGATGCTTTTTTCGTATTAGCATTTACCAATGTACCTAAATGATTCTTAATGATTTTTGAAACATTTACTTTAACAAATGTTTCTTTAAATTTTTTCTTTACCATTAATCAATATCTATTTTTAGTAAGTCTGCAACTAATTTTTTTGCTATTTCATCAATAGATTCAAAATCTGGATGTTGGTCTGCATTTTTTTTAACCTGATTGTCAATATCATAATATGGTCTCATTTTACCTGTATCTGATAAATCAATAGTTCTAATATTCCCATCCATTGTTAATTGAACTTTCTTTTTTACTTTATCACCATTAAGCCCAAAACCTGATAATTCTTTGATATCAAAGAATACATTATTAGGATTGTCGATATAGTTTTTAACTCTTTTATTTAAGTATTTTCCAAACACAGATTTAGCTGACATTTTTAATTGAATCGTTTTAACTTCAGATTCATATCCCTTCAATCCTAGTCTGTCCGAACTATCAGAAGGTAATTCATGAGACACTAATGAGAACTCACTGATACCACCGTTCTCAATCCAATGATTAGCTAAAGCTTTTGATATAAATTGTTGGAAATCTAATACTAAATCTGGGAATCTAATTTTACTATATTTTTCAAAATTTCTTCCTAAAACTGAGTTAATACCTTTTCCTCCAAATCTTTGAAGCAAAATAATCGCTTTATTTCTATTACTTGGTGCATAAATTAAAAAGTAAAAAGGTAAAACTTCTGCATGATTATTCTTTTTTTCAAAAACAGGTTTTGAACTATCTTCTGCATCAACATCTATAATATCACTAGAATAACCATATTCTCCACTCTCAAAAACACCACTTATTAAATCTTTATCTATATTAAGATATGTATCATCAATTTTCAACGTTTTTTTTAACTTTTCACTTTTCTTTCTAACCTTTAGAGAAGTAAGAAAATCATTAAAAACTGTCTTAAAGTCAGTACCTTCAATATCTCCCAATGATATATACTCTTGCTCTCTTGGTTGTCTAAAACCAAAAGTATAGACTTCTAACTTAATTTTATTTGCCATATTTTTTTTGAAATTTTAACTAAAAGTAAATAATCTTATCAATAAACGAGAGATAAAACACAATTAAATGCCTATATATCAACTATGTAAGTATATATACTTACGTAATATTACTGTGACCAAAAATTCTTTAAATCGATTAAAAGCTTAGTATTTTAGAATAAGTTATTCTCCCCAATCATTGTCCTTTTGGTACTTTTCCATTTGTTCAGCAAATGATTTATTTTGGCTTGATTTAGTAGCTTCTAGTGAATTATATAAGTTATCATCATTACTTATATCAACTACTTTTCCTTCATTGTCTAGGAAGAATATTTTACTTTCAATGATTATAGCACCAAAACTATTACTGGCTTTATATTTATGCATTACCTTATATCTATATCCGTAGTTATTATGTTTCATATCCATAACTTTACTCCATTTGATAGATTGGTAACTATCAGGGTCTTTTAAATAAGTGCTTTTTAAATACCTTTCAACTTGATGTACCGAACCATCATATTCGCTATTATAGACTTTCTCTTTATTCTCTCCCCCCTTAAAACTGAAATAAGCAATTAATAATACTCCTAATCCAATTAATATCTTTGACCATATATTTGGATTAACACTTTTAATTTGAACTAATGGATTTTGAAAATCCTTATTACAACCCGAACATTTAAGAAATTCGACTTTTTCTATTTCTTTAGACAATAATAGATGAGTATTACAATATGGACAGATTACATCTTTCATATTATTTTAATAGCAAATCATAGATGGCATAAAAACCACAAAAAACAAAGATTACTGCCATCCCTATTACAATGCTATTTAAAATAGTGTCTTCAGCAACTATATTTGAAGCTTTAGCAAATTTAACATCACTTTGAATGATTTCATTTGATGATTTACTTGTACTAGTATTATCTTTTGTATTTTTCGACAAATACTCATAAGCTTCTTGTATATCCTTAAACCTATCTTCAAAATATTTATCATTTGGATTTAAGTCAGGATGAAATTTTTTAGATAATTTTCTATATGCTTGTTTTATTTCTTCTAACGTAGCTCCCTTTTTTAACCCAAGTATGTAATAATAATCTTTCTCCATTTGTTGAATTTTGTCGTATTAATATATGACAAATATAATTAAAAGCAAAACACTATGTCAGCTTTCTGTATGACATTCTTGTCGTACTATTCAATGACATTTGTTTTGTGACTAGGAATGAGCTACAAAATAAAATTGGGAACCGTATTATTGAGGTAAGAACTCAAAAAGGATGGAGTCAATCTGACTTAGCTAGAGCTTGTGATAAAGACCGACAAACTATAGAAAAGATTGAGAATGGAAAAGTTAATCCAACAATCTTTACCCTTTATGAAATATCAGAAGCTCTTTCAGTAAAGTTAACTGAATTAGTTGAGATTTAATTAAAATCATTCCTTATGATAAGGCTTAAAATTTCTAATATTTTTTGAGGCACTCAGAAGTAAAGTTTATATGCTATTCTCCATAGAAAATGGGGTATAGAATTATTGATTATGAAGAGGTAATTTATATAATCTCTAGTCGATTATTACTTAATAACCTATAGATTTATATCCCTAGCTTCTATCTTATTACTAGAATTTAGATATAAACTTCTTTTTCCTCTTTCTTTTCCATGAACCAAACACTATAATAAGATTATAGGTATGTAGAACTCGAAGTACTTTTCTTGTGAAAGTCTGTTCATTATCATATCAGTACAACTCGATACATAATCATGCTAAGTTTCAAACTAATCCCCTCTTGTGAATATATGATTGCTAACATGACCTAACTAGTATAAGGTTTTTCTTTATTTGTGATTAGTTTAATATTATGAAAGATAATTTTAACAAGTCTTATATAAACTACTTACACTATTACATTATCTTTCATAATATTAGACATAATCACAACATACATGTATATGTTCCATAAGAACATATACATCTACTCGTAGAGTAGATTCATTAACATACTTTTACCTACGGTAAAAGGTAACTACCTTATTGGATTACTAACGTAATCCTAAGGTAGTTACATTCTAATGCTTTATAAAGTGTAATAGTGTAAGTATTATTTTAACTTATAAATACCATGTTTAACCTTTTCTAGTTCCTTCTCCTTTTCTAATTGTCTTAAACCATTAAATAAGGTTTTCTTACACATTCCATTCTCAATTGGAGTAAGTAGTTTCGTTAGTACTGATGATTTAATTTGACCATTCTTATTCTTATTATCATTTATACAATTTATAATCTTTGTTTTATTGTCTGAATTAAATCTACTATCAATTTCTTTAATCAAATCAAATTCCTCTATTGTCTTGTAGTTATCAATAGTAATGTCTTCATTAATCTCAAAACTTTTACAAGCTCCTTCATCAGAAGAGAACCTATTAACTATTTGTTTAACATACCTTGTCTTTCCGATTTTATTTATTCCTATAAAGAATTCAGCATTTCTAGATAAAGCACTACTACCAGACATTGTGTGCATATTTATTTCCTTATTACCATAAGCCTTATTAGTATGGTGTATTAGTATAAAAGCACAATTAAATCGTTCAGCTATATCACGAACTTTTTCCATAATTAGATTTGCTTTTTTCCTTTTTTCAATATCTTCACTGAAACGATTAATTGAATCAAGAATAACAATATCAGGTTTTACTTGTTTAATAGTTCGCCTAAGTGCTTTCCAATCATCAGCTCCTGAGATGTTTCTCATAAAACCTTCATCAGAATATGTTAGGTTTTTATTAATATTTTTAACTTCCTTTTTAGAGAACGCCTTTATCTGCTTTTTACCTCTTCTTATTATACGAACATTTACATCTTCCTCTAAAGAAATATAGAATACTTTACTCTTCGGAAGATTAATTGGGTATCCAAAAAAAGAACTTCTTCCTGAAGCTATTGTTAAAGCGAAGTTCTCAGAAAAGATAGATTTTCCAACTTTGGCGGGTCCAAAAAAGAAACCGACATCTCCTCTGCATATATTCATACAAAAATCTACAGGAAGTTCTTTGTCTTTATTTCTCTTTAATAATTCCCCAAAAGAATTTGATTCTGGTTTTTTTACTTTTTTCATGATTTATAATTTAAATAAATAGCTTTATTGCTACATACCATATAAACCAATGGTATCCCCATATTTAAAACACCTCAAAAAACTGACATACAGACACTTAACCATTAATCTTAATGACTTAAACTCAAAAAAAGCATGATTTTATCGATATTTAACCGTTTAATTTTGGGATACTATTAAAGTTGAAAATGTTCTCTAATAAAACTGATAAGTCCGAATTCTGTTGACTTAGAAGGCTTTGAAAACTATTGTATAACTTAGAAATATACTCTAATTAAAATTAAGTGAATTTAGGCATTCTAGAAACTGCTAGTTCCTTTTCTTCATCTATTACTTTAGCATAGACTAGAGTGCTCTCTATATCTTTATGACCTAATAGTTTAGATACTGTAAATATATTTACTCCTGATGTAATTAAAATTGTAGCAAAAGTGTGTCTTGCCGAATGGAATGTAAAATCTTTAGTAATTGAAGATTCCCTTTTCAGTCTCCTTAACATTCGGTTAATATGTTTAGGTCTTACTCCAATGTTAAATACCTTTTCTTTACTTCTATCTTGTTTGGTTAGGATATCCAATGCGTTTTCATTTAAAGGAAGGTAAACCAATTCTTTTGTTTTCTTTTGAGTTATGTGAATTTTACTACCATTAATGTTATCCCAAGTTAAACGAACAATATCTGATATTCTTAAACCAGTATAACATGAGAAGAGGAAGGCATTTTTTACATCCTCATTATAAAATTCTGTATCAATTATTTTCTGTATTTCCTCCTTAACTAAGAATACCTTCTCCTTTTCCTGATTTTTTAAAGTAGTGATAAATTTATAAGGATTTTCAAAAATTATTTTCTGTTTAACTGCTACATTCAATGTAGCATTAACTTTAGAAATGTATGTTAATGCACTATTATTAGAAACTCTTTCTAAAAGGTAAGACTGAAATCCCTCTATCCAATTTGAAGTCAAATCCTCAAATTTTAATCTATTACCATGATAGCCTTTAATATGATTTAATGTATTCTCCCAAACTACTTTAGTAGAATCATTCTTCCTTTCTAATTGGACTTCAAAAAATTCTACAAAGTTTGTATTATTTAATTGCCTTGAAATCATTCCTGATTTACGAGTTGCAAGTTCTATCTCTAATTTAGACCTATGTGTTTGAGCAATCTTTTCTTTATCTTTTCTGATTTCTCTTTCATCTGTAGGATGAACTAAGATATCCTTAATTACTTCTCTAATCCTTTTTCCATTCTGTACATAATCTAATTGGTACTTATATGGTCTATTATTTTTTTTGAGATTTTCATTACCGTAGTATTTCTTTCTTAACCTTACCATATATCAATATATACCGAAAACGTTAATCCTTGACGACTAGGTGTCAATAAAACTCAATGTCAGTACATATTTTATATATTTGTGATGTGGTTAAAGATAAAATAATATTAGGAATTGACCCTGGAACTAATGTGATGGGATATGGTATTATTCATATTGTTGATAATAAGATGAAATTAATAGCAATGGGTGCCATTGAGTTAAATAAACTCAGCACTCACTTTTTGAAATTACAAAAAATATTTGACCGAACTTCTTATTTAATTGATGAATATAAACCCGATGAAGTGGCAATTGAAGCTCCATTTCTAGGGAAAAACCCTCAATCGATGTTAAAGTTAGGTAGAGCTCAAGGTGTTTCTATTGCAGCTTCACTTTCTAAAAACATACCTATTTCGGAATATGCCCCTAAAAAAATTAAACAATCCATAACTGGAAAAGGAACATCATCAAAAGAACAAGTTGCTGGAATGCTCGAAAATTTATTGAAAATAAAAATTGATACAAAATACTTAGATGCTTCCGATGGATTAGCAGCTGCCGTTTGCCATTATTTCCAAATGGGAAAACCAGTTTCTGAAAAGAACTATTCTGGTTGGGAATCTTTTGTAAAACAAAATCCTAAGCGGAGTAAATCTTAAAATTGTTTAATCAAAGTTAAAGTTTCTTCAAACTCTTCTTTACTCAATTGTAATTTAGGTTTTGAGAAATTAATGTCCTCAACCGATTGTAGAGGTAATAAATGAATATGTGCATGAGGTACTTCTAACCCAATAACAGCAATACCTATCCTTTTACAAGGTATTGCTTTTTCTACTCTTTTGGCAACTTGTTGTGCAAAAGTCCATAAACGAGTATAAGTATCAACATCTAAATCAAAAATATAGTCAATTTGTTTTTTAGGAATAACTAAAGTATGCCCTTTAGCTAAAGGAAATACATCTAAAAAAGCAATAAATTCATCAGTTTCATCAATGATGTATGCTGGTATTTCTTTATTAATTATTTTAGTAAATATAGAGGGTTCCATTATCTACTTATTTCAATAATTTCGAACTTAACTATACCTGTAGGAACTTCTACTTCAGCAATATCACCCAACGATTTACCTAATAACCCTTTTCCTATAGGAGAATCCACTGAGATTTTTCTTTCTTTTAAATTGGCTTCTTTTTCTGATACTAAAGTGTATTCCATTATTGTGTTATTGGCAATATTTTTAATTTTTACCTTAGATAAAATTAACGCCTTTGATGTATCCAACTGTGATTCATCAATTACTCTCGCATTAGCAACTATGGTCTCCAATTTAGAAATTTTTAATTCTAACAACCCCTGAGCTTCTTTAGCCGCATCATACTCTGCATTTTCTGATAAATCTCCTTTATCTCTTGCTTCAGCAATCTGTGCAGAAACACTTCCTCTTTCTACATTCTTTAATTGGTCTAATTCTTCGTTAAGCTTGGCTAAGCCTTTAGCCGTATAATAGTTAATTTGTGACATAAACTGTATGTTTTAAATCGAAAAAGAGAACTCTAAAAAGAGTTCTCTTAAACAAATTTTATATTTATCTTATATTTTATAAATCTATCCTTACTCCAATACTATGAGTTCCACTAAATCTTTCGGTCATTTCATATCCATAATGAATACCAAATGTTGCCCCACCTTTTCCTAAAGGAGCTACAACAGAACCTCCAAAAGCAGGTCCAGTATAAGCTGTTGTTCTTTTGTTAGCATCGAACCAAGTAGTACTTTCTAATACATAACCTGCTCTTAGCATAAACATATTTCTAAATCCATACTCTACCCCTAATCTATATTGATCGTTAGTAAATGAGTTTGCGGTAAAGTTACCTGCTAATGTTAATCGATGATTAGCTTTAATTTTATTTGAAGAAGAGTCTTTAGATGCCGCAAGGTAAAAATCATAAGAAGCACCAATATTTAATAAAGATGGTAATTGATATGATGAACTTCTTCTCTCTTGAGTAGATGTTACATTAGTATTTACATCAGTATTATTAAATGTTAACCCTTCTCCAGATGCAGACATTGTTGGTCCTACATTATTCAAAGCAATCCCAAATTTAATTCTATCATTTTCTCCTGTCACATATTTCACACCCGCATTAAAAACAACACCTTTACTTGAAATATTTGATATTGACTCACTAATAACTTTTACAACTATACCTCCAGATATTCTATCAGAGAAAGATTTAGCATAGGCTATATCTATCGTTAAATATCGAGGAGAAAAAGTACCAACACCACCTTCAGGTAAATCTGCTGTTGTAATGTCTATATCTCCAAAATTCATCGACATAAGAGAAAAACCAAGTACTCCTGATTCACCAACTTTTTGAGTTAGACCAAATGAATTAACTCTTGTATCACTTCCAACAAGCCAATTTTTATTGGTAAACATTATTTCAGTTTTATTAGTATAAGCCATACCTGCTACATTTAGGTTCATTGCCTCCAATCCAATAGCAGAAGCAGTATTTGCACCCCCAAAACCTACACTTCTAACCCATGGGTTGATAAGTAATTGCGATGCACCTGCTTCTCCTGCTCTGTCCGAATTACCTGCATACGTATTAGCAACAGATAAAACACCTGCAACAAATAGAGCTATTATTAATTTCATATTCTTCATATGTATTTTATTTTATTAATCTGCTAAAATTTTATATTAAAAACCACCTAAATCAGTTGGTCGAGTAACACCATACCATTTAATTATTTTCTCGCCAATTTCAGGAACTTCTATATGTATTAAATAAACTCCTCCTGCAACTGGAATACCAGCTGTATTTTTAATATCCCAGTCCAAGCTAGTCTTAGGGTCAGCTTTTTCAAATCTTCTCATTAATGTTCCATTAACATTGTAAATAGAAACTGTACATTCTTTAGGTAAATTGGTAATTTTTACTCTCGTATCTAGTTTATTAGATTCATATTCTGAATATGCATAATAAGGATTAGGCACAGCCTTAATTGTAGCCAACTTATCTTTAGCAACATCTAATTGATTCTTTTCTGCTGCAAAACCATCCATATTAAATTGATACATTGGCCTTTTTTCGTTTCCATTTGGAGCAGCATTATTTGAATTAGCCGTTTCAAAGCTTCTATAAGGTTTTTCAACTCTTAATTGAACTCGAGCATCTGAACTTAACCA
>CAXBPN010000073.1:0-10497 GCA_963977515.1 uncultured Flavobacteriales bacterium | reverse complement strand
TAGGTGGTCAATTTGCACCAAATTTAGGTGGTCAATATAGCCGTTTTTTCCAATATTGGTCTAATGAATGACCAAGATTTTTTAATTCAGTTAGGTAGCCGTATAGCTGAGATTAGAAAAGAAAAAAGTTTAAGCCAAGTTGATTTAGGTTCTATAATTGATATGGAGAAATCTAATTTATCTGCTATCGAAAATGGTCGCCAAAATCCATCTACTTTAACTTTGAAAAGAATAGCAGATGCTCTTGGAGTTGAAGTAATTGATTTTTTTAAAGCTAATTAATAGCTATCTCCCCTCGATAAAATCCAAAACCTCTACCAACTGGTCGCAAAAAAAACACCCTCAACCGTTTTAACGATTCTAAAAATAGAAAAGATTTGAAACTAAGATGTAAATTAGGCGTAACACTTAGTATTGATTTGAAAATTATAAAAGGATTGAATTATACAGTAATTTAAAACTTATATTTGCCTATAAAGTTTTTATTAGATATGCTTAAAACATTGTTCTCATTTATAATTTTTCTAACTATTGGAAGTTATTGTTATGCTGACAACAATGATGTAAAACTATTATTAGATTCCTTACAAAGGCAAAATGAACTGACAATAATTCACGATAGAATTTTGAAGGAATATGAGGATTCTTTACAAAATTTAAAAGTCACAATTATTGAGCAAGGTACTAAGATTCAAACTAACAAAGAACTAATCGATGCTTGGACTAATTATTGTGCAATAATTTCGGGGATATTATTGGCTGTCCTTGCTGGAATTGGATACTTATCTAATAGGAGTGCAAAAGAAGTAGCCTTTAAAGAAATGCGAGAAGTTAAAGAAGAATTAGAAAAAGAGCTAGCGAATGTTAAAGATTTAAGCATAGAAGCCAATCAAGAATATATTAAATTTAGTACGATGCTTAGTACATTAGAAAAAGAAGCAAAGAAAAATAATGGGAACAACCAACCTAGATAGAACATCAAGTGAAGAAAGACATCTTTCAAAACTGCTCAACTACATTGAAAGTGGTAGTGCGGATGTTGAGGATTTTAAAGAATTTGAAAAAATTCTTTTAGATAATGGTATTGACCGAGATGATATATTTAAGCCTTTACAACGAGAACATATAAAAGACTGGGATGACCTTGTTAATAAAAGGAAAAATGTTGCTAAAGATGATTACAAAAAAAAGAATCTCTACGAAGCTTTGGTTATTGGAGTGCTACTAGGTTTAGGTTTATATGTGCTTTATAAAGCACTTTCTAAGAAGTAATATTACTCTCTTTAGTTGATTAAGTTATAGTTATATGCTTAATAAATTAAGCATTACATTATAGAAACATCTTATTTAATTCGTTCAACTCTTTTAAATCTTCAACTATTTGGTTCGACAATTGAAAATGAGGGCGAGCAGCGAAATCCAGTGATACGAAAGTGTTACTGGATTTTTTGCTTTTAAGGCTCCTAGCTTCATATTTAAAACCGATTTATTAAATACAACATTAAGCCTCGTTGTGGGGTATTTTTCAAAAAAGATAGCTATCGACTCAACCAACAATCCATTTAAAGAAGTGCTTGGAATCATTTTACAGATGGGAGTGACAAGAATTGTTTCGAAAAATTCTGAGAGTATAAAATCAACTTTCGAAAATTTAATAAACAACCTTTTTTCAAAAAAAGAAAAAGAGACTGATAACTTATAATGCCAATATCATCCATTAGGATAAAAAATACTACAAAAACAGAACAAAAGTGTAGTGAAAACCGTTAAATTTGTATTAATCCTAAACAAATAAATTATGAACTTACAGGCAGACATAAAATGGATACAGGAAGAGTTGACGAATGTTAAAGATCCCAACTTAATAGAAGCATTTAAAAATATGTTGAAATACAGAAAAACAAAAAATAAATCATTGTCAGCAACCCAAGAAGAACTAAAGCAACGAGCAGAAGAATCATTACAAGCAATAAAAAAAGGAGAAACAGTTTCTTTAAGTGCTTTTCAAACAGAGAATAAAGAATGGCTGAACAACAGAGTTTCGAGGTAGAAGTAACCTATCCAGCCAAACAAAGGTATCAAGAAGAAATATTATCTTACTTACTTGATAACTTCAGTTTTGAAAGAACTTTAGAGGTAGATGAAAATATTATTTTATCCACAAAATCTCTTTCAAAAATGCCAGAAAGAGGAAGTTTAGAACCTTCCTTAGAAAAACATAAAGAATCGTTTAGGTTTATACTTCATAAAGAAACTCGAAATTTTGAAATCAAGATTATTTACTATGTAAATCAATAAACAAAGTTTATATAACTGATTTTTTTCCTGTATTAATGCAGCCAAAACAATTGAAAAGAAGAAGCTAACCAACCAATCCTAAACTAAGCGAAGTTTATAATGTTTTGTAGCATTTTTAATGCGGTTTCTTATTGTTTAATAGCAGAAGAATATAAAATAAGGAGTCTAGCGGTTTTTTGTTATCCGATTTTTTATAAAAACCAACCTTAATAAACTGTTAAGAAGTTCTACTTTTTTTATCTGTTTTTTAGGCGATAAAGTTTTAAATTAGCAACTTCTTTTTTACATATAAATTTAAAACCGAATTAAAGATGTTTGATAAAGACGAATTTAGAAAATATGCTACTAAGCATCGTGGTATTAGTAGTACTGCTTACGATAAGTACACATCAATTCATGCCGATTACATTTCGCCAACTATTATAGAAGAACGTCAAATGAATGTTGCATCTATGGATGTGTTCTCTAGATTAATGATGGATAGAATCATTTTTTTAGGAACAGGAATTAATGATCATGTTGCAAATATTATACAAGCCCAATTGTTGTTTTTAGAGTCTGTTGATGCAAAAAAAGACATTCAAATTTACCTAAACTCACCAGGTGGTGGTGTTTATGCTGGCTTAGGGATATACGATACAATGCAGTATATTGCTCCTGATGTAGCTACAATTTGTACTGGTATGGCAGCTTCTATGGGGGCTGTTTTATTGTGTGCTGGAGCAGCAGGTAAGAGAACAGCTTTACCTCACTCAAGAGTAATGATTCATCAACCATTAGGTGGTGCTCAAGGTCAAGCCTCTGATATGGAGATTACCGTAAGAGAGATAATGAAACTAAAGAATGAATTGTATGAAATTATTTCAAAACACTCAGGTAAATCGATTGAAGATGTTGAGAAAAATAGCGATAGAGATTATTGGATGATCGCTCAAGAAGCAAAAGAATATGGGATGATTGATGAAGTTCTAGTTCGAGATAAGAAGTAAGCCCACCCCAACCCTCCCAAAGGGAGGGGGTGATAAACACTCTAGTAATAAATAAAGGAAGCGAATTGAGGCTTAGAGGTATTGAAAAAATATTTATTGAAGAATAATAAAATATAATTAGGCTTTCTTCCCTCTTCGGGGGATTGAGGGGGCTCTTTAAACTACATAAAAAGATGAGTTACATAGCACAAATTCATGCAAGACAAATTTTAGATTCAAGAGGTAATCCTACAGTTGAGGTAGATGTAATTACACAAAACGGAGTATTAGGTAGAGCTGCTGTTCCTTCAGGAGCATCTACAGGTAAACATGAGGCAGTAGAGCTTAGAGATGGTGATGCTGGAATGTATATGGGTAAAGGAGTTCTAAAAGCTGTAAATAATATCAATACAGTTTTAAACGAAGAGTTACAAGGTGCTTATGTGTTAGATCAAACAGCCATTGATAACGCTATGATTGCATTAGATGGTTCTGAGAACAAGGCTAATTTAGGTGCAAATGCAATTTTAGGTGTTTCATTAGCAGTGGCAAAAGCTGCATCAGAAGAAACAGGTGTACCCTTGTATAATTATGTTGGAGGTGTAAATGCGAATACATTACCAATTCCAATGATGAATATCTTAAATGGTGGTTCGCATGCTGATAATAGCATCGATTTTCAAGAGTTTATGGTGATGCCAGTTGGAGCTCGTTCATTTAGCGAAGGATTAAGAATGGGGACAGAAGTTTTTCATCATTTAAAAGAAGTGTTAAAATCAAAAGGCCATTCAACAAACGTTGGTGATGAAGGTGGTTTTGCTCCTAATTTAGGCTCTAATGAAGAAGCGATTGAGACTGTGTTAATGGCAATTGAAAAGGCGGGATTTAAACCAGGTGATGATATGTATATTGCAATGGATGCAGCAAGTTCTGAATTTTACAATGCAGAGGAGAAATTGTATCATTTTCATCAATCTACTGGAGATAAATTAACTTCTACTGAAATGGTAAGTTATTGGAAAGATTGGACTAAAAAATACCCTATTTTATCAATAGAAGACGGGTTAGATGAAGATGATTGGAAGGGATGGAGTCAATTAACAGCTACAATCGGGGATAAAGTGCAATTAGTTGGAGATGATTTATTTGTAACCAATACAAAAAGATTAGCAAGAGGAATTGAAGAAAAATCTGCAAACTCAATTTTAATTAAAGTAAATCAAATAGGTACATTAACGGAAACGATAAATGCAGTTGACATGGCAAATAGAGCTTCATTTACTTCGGTAATGAGTCACCGTTCTGGAGAAACAGAAGATACTACTATTGCAGATTTAGCGGTAGCATTAAATACGGGGCAAATTAAAACAGGTTCAGCTTCTCGTTCTGATAGAATGGCAAAATACAATCAACTATTAAGAATTGAAGAATCTTTAGGTTCTTCAGCTAGATATTTAGGAAGAGATTTGAAGTTTTTGAAATAAAAATTAAGCTATAATTTCAATGAGAAATCCCTATCATTTGATGGGGATTTTTTGTTTAAATTTTATTGAAATCGTAGAATAAAATTTATTTTCAAATTATTTGATATCATTTAGTACTATTCGTTTGCAAATTAATTTTTCGTTGGTTAAATTCGCAAGACTCAGAAGAAAATTATTAAACACCTATTTATTATGTCAGAAGTTGCAAAATTAGAATTGAACGGGAAAACCTATGAGTTTCCTGTTATTGAAGGAACAGAAAATGAAAAAGCGATAGATATAACTAAGCTTAGAGGAGCAACGGGTTATATTACTATTGATCCAGGATTTAAAAACACAGGTTCGTGTAAAAGTGATATTACTTTTTTAGATGGTGAAAAAGGAATATTAAGATATAGAGGTTACTCAATTGAAGACTTAGCGGAGAAAGCTAGTTTTCTTGAAGTTTCTTATGCTGTTATTTTTGGTGAATTGCCAACTAAAGCTCAGCTAGAGAAATTTGAAAATGACATTAGAAAAAATACATTGGTTAATGAGGAGATGAAAGACATCATTGATGGATTTCCAAAAAGTGCTCATCCAATGGGAATTTTATCATCATTAACAAGTGCGTTAACGGCATTTAATCCTAAACCAGTTAATGTAGAAAGTCAAGAAGAAATCTATAAGGCTGTATGCAAAACCATTGCAAAGTTCTCAATACTAGCAACATGGGTGCATAGAAAAAGAGAGGGTTTTCCGATCAATTATTATGATAACTCAAAAGGATACGTTGAGAATTTTTTAAGAATGATGTTTGCTATTCCAACAGAGGAATATAAAGTAAACCCTGTTGTTGTAGAAGCGTTAGATAAATTATTGATTTTACATGCTGATCATGAGCAAAACTGTTCAACCTCTACTGTTAGAATAGTTGGTTCATCTCATGCAGGTTTATTTGCGTCTATCTCTGCAGGAGTTTCTGCATTATGGGGCCCATTACATGGTGGAGCTAATCAAGCAGTAATTGAAATGTTAGAAGAAATTAAAGCTGACGGCGGTGATGTAGAAAAATTTATTGCTAAAGCAAAAGATAAAGATGATCCATTTAGATTAATGGGGTTTGGTCACAGAGTTTATAAAAACTTTGATCCAAGAGCAAAAATCATTAAAAAAGCAGCTGATGATGTTTTAGCATCGTTAGGAGTTAATGATCCAATTTTAGATATTGCTAAAACATTAGAAAAAGCAGCATTAGAGGATGAATATTTTAAAGCAAGAAATTTATATCCTAACGTTGATTTTTATTCAGGTATAATTTACAGAGCTTTAGGAATACCAACAGAAATGTTTACTGTAATGTTTGCTGTAGGACGTTTGCCAGGTTGGATTGCTCAATGGATAGAGATGAGGTTAAACTCAGAGCCAATTGGTCGTCCTCGTCAGGTTTATACTGGAGAGAATTTAAGAGCATTTAAAGATATTTCGAAAAGATAATAAGTTTAAATAGTTTAAAAAAAGGTTATTCATAAGATGAATAACCTTTTTTTTTACCACTTATGTAAATTGATTTCATATCTGTATATAAACAATTAAATTTGTTAAATGGATTTATTACACGTTAAGAGAGTTTATAAAAGTTATGCTAGCCATACGGCTTTGCATAATGTTTCTTTGCATATACCCGAACAAAGTATTTTTGGTTTGTTAGGGCCAAATGGAGCAGGGAAAACGTCGTTGATTAGAATAATTAATCAAATTACTGCACCAGATAAAGGTGAAGTATTTTTTGAAAAAGAAAAACTTTCTCCAAAACACATTTCTCAAATTGGTTATTTACCCGAAGAAAGAGGGTTGTACAAAAAAATGAAAGTGGGAGAGCAAGCTTTATATCTCGCTCAATTAAAAGGAATGAGTAAAAGTGAAGCGAAAGTAAAGCTTCAGAATTGGTTTGAAAAATTTGATATTGCTCCTTGGTGGGATAAAAAAGTAGAGGAATTATCCAAAGGAATGGCACAAAAAGTTCAGTTTATCACTACTGTTTTACACGAGCCTAAATTGTTGATTTTAGATGAGCCATTCAGTGGCTTTGACCCTATCAATACCAATTTAATTAAGAAAGAAATTTTAGAGTTGAGAGAAAAAGGTAGTACTATTATTTTTTCTACTCATAATATGGAATCAGTAGAAGAAATTTGCGACAGCATAGCACTGATTAATCGTTCTAAGAAAATTTTAGATGGTAATGTTGATGAAATAAAACATCAATACAGATCAAATACTTATGAAATTATTTTTGTAGGGAATATGATTGCTTTTTCTACTGCGTTATGGACTGGATTTGAGATTTTGAAGTCATCTACCGAAAATGGAAAGACTAAAGTAGAAGTAAAAGGAGCTACACCAAATGCGAGTGTAAATTCATTGATTGGAGCATTGGTAAGTCAGGTAAAAATTATTTCAGTGAACGAGCATACACCAAGTATGAATGAGATATTTATTAAAAAAGTTCAAGAGGTAATGCCAGAAACATTAGAAGAAGGAGGAGATGATGAATAAGATTTTACTGATAATAAAAAGAGAATATTTAACAAGGGTTAAAAAGACCTCTTTCATAGTAATGACTCTAGTTGGACCATTGTTAATAGCTGCATTAATGATTGTGCCAGCATGGTTAGCATTAAAAGACAAAGATATTCAAATTGTAGAGGTAATAGATGAAACAGGTCAGTTTATCAATCAGTTTGAAAGTACTGAAACACTTCAGTTTGATCATCAATTCATGAATATCGAAAAAGCGAAAGAAGAGTTTTATGATACAAAATACACTTCAATCTTATATATCAATTCAACAGATAAGAATGCAGAAGT
Organism: uncultured Flavobacteriales bacterium; assembly: GCA_963977515.1. GTDB lineage: Bacteria > Bacteroidota > Bacteroidia > Flavobacteriales_E > Vicingaceae > Vicingus. Next base: position 2,897 of record CAXBPN010000073.1, on the reverse strand, counting down.
GGAAATGTTTTATAAAAAACAACCTGGAGTTTCAACCATTAAGCAGATTGAAAACACAATAGAATCTGCAATTAATACATTAGAACTTAAAAATAAATTTAACATTACAAAAGATCAACTTGAGCAAACAAAATCAAGTATTACTGTAAAAACTATTTATAGAGATATTTCTGGCTCAGAAGAATCAAAAAGTTCTACAATAAGTAGTGTGTTAGGTTTGGCTGGAGCAGTAATGATTTACTTTTTTATATTCATGTATGGTATTCAGGTAATGCGTGGAGTTATAGAAGAAAAAACAAGTAGAATTGTTGAAATTATTATATCGTCTGTAAAGCCTTTTCAATTAATGATGGGTAAAATTATTGGGATTGCTTTAGTTGGTTTAACACAATTTATTTTATGGATGGTTTTAACAGGGACAATAGTTACTATTGCTCAGGTAGCATTAAATCAATCAATAGATGTTGCGTCAACACCTGCAGGATTGGAAGAGGCAATGCAAGGGCAAGACATTCAAATTGACAAACAAAAAATGTTAACGCAATTTTCATCAATTATTGAGGAGATTCCTATCGCTCAAATGTTGTTCTCGTTTTTGTTTTACTTTTTAGGAGGATATTTGTTGTATGCGGCATTATTAGCAGCAATTGGTTCTGCTGTTGATAGTGAGGCGGATACCCAACAATTTATGATGCCAGTAACTATTCCGTTAATATTTTCGTTTGTAGTAGCACAAACTGTTATTGAAAATCCTGATGGGGCAATGGCATTCTGGTTATCAATTTTCCCGTTAACTTCACCTATTATAATGATGGTAAGAATACCTTTTGGAGTGGATGCCTGGGAATTGATACTGTCAATGGTATTATTGGTATTAGGTTTTATTGGAGCAACATGGATGGCAGGAAAAATATACCGAACAGGAATATTAATGTATGGTAAAAAAGTAAATTACAAAGAGCTTTGGAAATGGCTTTTTTATAAAGGATAATTTTTCATTCCCCTCTTGAGAGGGGCAAGAAGTTCTTTGCAACTTGTTGCTTAGAAATTCTCGGGGTATGTTTGTGTTTTAGCTAGACATATTTTAATATCGATAGATGAAATAATTGTAATAATTATTAAAGAACTTTAAACTATACAAGATGGCAAATATTTTAATAATAGACGATGAAAGACCGATTAGAAATACGCTAAAAGAAATTTTAGAGTACGAAAAATTTAAGGTTGATGAAGCAGAAGATGGACCAAGTGGGTTAGAGAAAATTAAATCAGGGAAATATGATTTAATAATGTGTGATATTAAAATGCCAATAATGGATGGTTTAGAGGTTTTAGAAAAGGCTGTTGATTTAGGAATTGACACGCCAATTGTAATGATTTCCGGGCATGGTACGATAGAAACAGCAGTTGAAGCTTTAAAAAAAGGAGCTTACGATTTTATTGCAAAACCATTAGATTTAAATCGATTGTTGGTTACTGTTCGTAATGCTTTAGATAGAAAAGAATTAGTTCAAGAAACTAAAAAACTCCGTAGAAAAGTTAGTGGGGGAAAAGGTCAGACTCAAATAATTGGAGATTCGGAAGGAGTTAAGCATGTTAAGGAAATGATTGCGAAAGTTGCTCCAAGTGATGCTAGGGTTTTGATTACAGGAGGGAATGGAACTGGAAAAGAGTTAGTTGCTAGAAGTTTGCATGAACAGTCTGAAAGAAGTAAAGCTCCATTTGTTGAGGTGAATTGTGCAGCAATCCCTTCAGAATTAATTGAAAGTGAATTGTTTGGTCACGAAAAAGGAGCATTTACTTCTGCTATTAAACAACGTAAAGGTTGTTTTGAGCAAGCCGAAGGAGGAACACTTTTTTTAGATGAAATTGGGGATATGAGTCTTTCGGCTCAAGCAAAAGTGTTGCGAGCTTTACAAGAAAGTAGAATTACCAGAGTTGGTGGAGAGAAAGAAATCTCAGTTAACGTTCGTGTACTGGCTGCAACTAATAAAGACTTAGTAAAAGAAATTGCTGAAAATAACTTTAGAGAAGATTTATATCACAGATTGGGGGTTATTTTAATTCATGTGCCATCATTAAATGAGAGAAAAGATGATATTCCAATTTTAGCGAATTACTTTTTAGAACAGTTATGCCAAGACCATGGTTCTGCAGTAAAAGAATTTGATAAAGCAGCATTGGAAGAACTCAAAAAAGTAGATTGGACAGGTAATATTCGTGAGCTACGAAACATTGTAGAGCGTTTAATTATTCTTTGTGATAAAACGATAACAGCTGCTGATATTAAAATGTATGCAAATCCGAAAGGTTAATTTTTTCACTCAGAGCTTGTCGAAGAGCCTAATTTAATTAATCGTTAATTAAATTAGAACTACCTTTGTATTTCATTTCGAAATGACATTAACAAATAATCTCATTTCATAAAAAGATTATATGTCATTTGACTCATTAGGTTTGTCAGCTCCTTTATTAAAAGCGATTAATAAAAAAGGTTATACAAAACCATCTACAATACAAGAAAAAGCAATACCATTAGTTTTAGAAGGAAGAGATGTTTTAGCATCGGCTCAAACAGGAACAGGAAAAACAGCAGGTTTTACATTACCTATTTTACAAATTTTATCTCAAGCTAAACAATTACATAGAAGACCAATAAGAGCGTTAGTATTAACCCCAACAAGAGAACTTGCAGCTCAAATTTACGAAAATGTAAGAGAATATAGTGAGTTTATTGATTTTCGTTCAGCAGTAATATTTGGGGGAGTAAATCAAAACCCACAAATAAGAGCAATAAAAGGCGGGTTAGATTTGTTAGTAGCTACACCAGGTCGTTTGTTGGATTTACACAACCAAGGAGAAATTTCTTTAGCAAATGTTGAGATTTTGGTGTTAGA
>CAXBPN010000072.1:0-10556 GCA_963977515.1 uncultured Flavobacteriales bacterium | reverse complement strand
ATTGAAAACCAAGTTTATGTCGTTGGGGTTAATCGAGTAGGTGTTGATGGCAAAGAAATAAGTTATTCTGGCAACTCTGTAGTGATTAACCCAAAAGGAAATTTAATTAGCAACATTAAACCAGCGTTAAATCAAATAGCAACACTAGAACTCAATAAACAAGAGTTAGAAATTTTTAGGGAAAAATTCCCTGTTGGATTAGATGCAGATGATTTTGAAGTGATTTATTAATACCAAAACATTCGTTCTTTCAAGATTAGCTTGCGAACAATAGTGTAACCACCAATAACAAACATTAGGACTACTAATGAAAGAGCAATGTTAGGGTTATTTTTCTCAAAAAAGTGCATAGATACTTTATCCAGAAGAATATTGATACTAAGCGGTATAATTGTCCATAAAAAGGCTTTCGATTTCAATGTTGAAAAAGGTTCTCTAATTAGAAAAATTAATTGGGATAAGATAAACAATAGGCATCCTATTATGAGTAACATTACACTAAATGTTGTTGCTTTTTGAAAGGCAATTGCTAATATGAGTAATATTAAACCGCCCCAATAAAGAGTTCCGTTTTGTTTTTGTGTTAGATAAGTCATGTTTTTTACTCATTACAACCAGAGGCCCCCCCTCCATTAACAGCACATCCAACAGCACAACAAGATGCAGCAGCTACAGACCAACCCAATCCTAGAGTAGGTATGTTAATAGCTCCACAAGCTATATCACACTGGGCGTTGTTTGAGCAATTGCTTTTAGAGGTTTTATAACATTGTTGAAAGCAAGTTAATTCTAATTCATCATCAGGTGTAATTGTAAACTCAACAATTCTATTATTTTCAAAGGATAAATGTACTAGATTATCTCCGTTTGTAGAAAAATACTGAACATAGCCTGATAAGTACCCTAGATTAATGATATCGTATTTAATAGAATTAATTACTGTGAAATTTTCAAGTGAGACAAGGGATGTAAAAGAGAAATTATCTGGAGAAGAAAGGGTTGTCACATAACCAATTAAGCCTTGTTTTATACTCTTGTCTTTGGTTATTGAAGGGATAGTAATAGCACTTCCCCCAATATAAGATAACAATTTAGCATTATATAAATCTAAGCTCCCAAAAACAGAAGGATTATAAGAGAGAAATTCAGGACTATTTCTAAAAGCCACATATATGGGATCGTTAAAATTTAGAGGAACTTCATCTATAACAACCCCTTGTAGTATCACATTATCTTCAACTGTTCCAATTTTGTCTCCATGGTTTAAATGTGTTAAAAGTGCGTTTTCATTTATATTTATTGTGTGATTGTTATGGACAACATTTATTTTTTTGGACTTTGCATTTATTGTATTATTATCAACATTTATTTCTGAGGAATTAACTGATGCTTCTGAAGAGTTTAAATTTTCTTCTTTGGTACAATTAGTAAAAACGATAGACACTATCGTTAACATAGTTATTATTTTTTTCATAGTATTATATTTAGAAATTTAACTAAATTTAGTAAATATATTTATAATATGTAAGTTTGTTGGATAACAAAATTATTATTAGTAGATATCTAGAATAAGTAGTTTTTACTTCAAATACCCCTTATTATTTACAATAATATCTTTAGTCATTCCTTTAAGCACATTTCCTGCTTGAATAATTAATGCTTCACTTGGAGGAAATGGCATAGGTTCGCTTTTTAATTCAGCTGCTGTTTTTGGACTTAAAGCATTTAAATCACCTCTTGCTATTGTGTAAAAATGCTCAAATAAAGCATCAGAAGTGATAGGTTCTTTTTTCATCAATTTATTATTCATATTGTCATAATAATTAATGTTTCCGGAAATACGAGCAGATTTACGTTGTTGAACACGAGTAACATTACATCGAATAGTTTTGTACTTAGGCATTTTAATGTCATTTCCTAAGCTGTCTTTTTTTACATTTCCATTATCATCAAAAACATAAGTAAAACCGTCTTCCACTTCTTTAGTTTCGATACTTACACTTTCTTTTACTTCTTCTGGAGATACTAATATTTCTTCCATTGATAAGATAATAGAGTAATGATAATTAAGTGTAGTATCCACATAATTATCATAGTTTAACCATCCTTTATCTAAATCATTTACCTCAATAATCTGAAGTTCCTGAATAAGTTGTTTGGGAGCAACTACATCCGCATTATCTTCAATAGTAAAAAATACATTAGTTGTTCCTAAATATTTTGATTCAGCAATTTTTGCATCAACATCTTTAAAATTACTGGCAAACCTTTTTGCTTCTATAAAACGACTATAAGCTTCTCTAGCTTTTAGTTTATTGTTCAAAGCTAAAAGTTCAGTTCCTTTAGCGTAAGCATATTCGGCAGCTTTAAGTCTGGCATTTTCAATTTCACTAATAAAGTCTTGTTTTTCAAAATTAATTCCTATCACAGGTAACGATTCAGCTAACAATTGGTGCTTATTCATACGAGTATAAATCGTAAATAATGTGGCCCAATTTGCAGGGTTCCCTTGTTTTTTTAAACGAGTTACTTCTGCATTATCTTGGATGTAAGCCATTCTGTAGGCGTCGTTAAAAACATCTACTTCTTCAAAATCACCAGCATCTTTCATTATTTTTTTAGCTGATTTTTGCATGGCTGCATCATAATCTCCTTTAGCTAAATGTTTAGAAGATGATTTACAAGCAATAAATGTTGATAGTGTTAAAAAAAGGATAAATAGATTTCTCATAATTTTAGTTTCAGTTTTAAATACAATCATTATTCCAAAAGTATAAAAACAAACTAATATTTAACGAATTAAAGAAACTGTTCCGTATATTTTTCCAGGATTCCCTCTAACATCCTTGTATTTTATTTTCCAAATATAGGTTTCAGTTTTTGATAAAACATCTTTATAATAGCCATTCCAACCTTCTTCTATATCGTTTGCTTCGAATAACAATTCTCCCCACCGGTCAAATATTTGAATATTAAATTCAACAATATCTTGTCCGTAGGCATAAAAAATATCATTAATTCCATCTCCGTTAGGAGTAAAAGAATTGGGGACATAAATAATTCCATCTATATAAATGGTAATGGAATCCATACTCACGCCACAATCTGGTGTAGTTACCGTTAACGTATAGGTTGTTGTTTGTGTTACATTAACTGTAGGGTTTAAACAGGTAACACAACTTAATCCTTCAGATGGAGACCATAAGTAATCATTTCCAGTTACATCTGGCTCAAGAGTAACTTCGTCTCCCCACTCAGCATAAATATTATCGGTTAGTATTATTTGTGGAATTGTTAAGGTATCAACAAACACCGGTAATATTTGCACACAAGTTAAATCTGAATTTACAACTTCGGTAATTTCAACTGTAAATGTTACAGGATTATTTATTGTGGCAGATACAAAATTTGAAGAAGGATTAGAAACATATTGATGAGGTTCCCACCAGTAAGTTTCTCCACCATTAACCCACAAATAGACTTCTTCGCCAACGCATATTTTTTGGTCTTCAATAATCTCAGCATCAATTTTATACACTTCAATTAGTACATTATCGTAAGCAACTCCACAACCATTAGAGGATGCAACAGTATAAAGTGTTGTTGTGTCAGGGGTTGTAATAGTTACGGAATCTGTGTAGTTGCTTAAATAAATTTGGGGAGACCATAAATAAAATCGCCCTCCTGTTACACTCATGGTTACACTCTCTCCGTAACAGAGGAGGGTGTCGGCAGAAGCTATTGCTTGAGGTAAAATGGTGTCAACGTAGAGTGTCATAAAAGTATCTATACGACAATTATTTGCATCAACAATAGATACATCATAAGTTGCTGTATAATAAGGAGAAGCTATTGGGTTAGAGGTATTATTTGAATTTAAAGTAGAATCGGGCGACCATAAATAAGAGGATCCATTATATGCATTTAACTCGATGGATTCTCCTCGACAAATTGCTGTATTGGGCATTATTGTACCTTGTGGAGGTAAAATTGATACTAAAATTGATACGGTATCCGTTCCACAAGTATCGCCAACTATTACTTTATATATTGTTGAGGAATCAGGCCAAACAATAGGGTTTTCAATTAACGTATCGGAGATATTATAAGAAGATAGCCATTGGTAAGTAGTACCTCCGCTGGCATTTAATTGAATAGAATCCCCTTTACAGATTCCTAAAACAGGGTCTATTTTTCCTTCTGGGAGAGGAGAAATAAATACGTCAACATAATCAGAATCAGTTAATATACAAGCAATAGAATCGATAGAGGTTAACATCACACGAAAAGTTCCGGCTGAATCAAATACATGGTAAGGCTCAAATTCTGTTGCAGTTTGTCCATCGCCAAAATCCCAATAATAATTATAACCACCATAGCTAAGGTTTTGAAAATATACAGTATCACCCAAACAATAATAGGGAGTGGTATATACTTCGGCATCAACTTTAAGTTGAGTTAAATTAATTTTGAAAACAGCCATATTACATTGATCATTCATGCCTGGTAATGATGTTCCATTGATATTCGAATATGCTCCTGGAGTGGTTGGGAAATCATTGTTTCCAAAGCAGCCTGCACAAACCGCTTGGTAAACAATTCCTTTTTTATCAAAACGACTTGTGCCGCCATCAACATGCTCTCTGCTATCAGCTCCACCAAAAAAAGAACCCAACAGTAAACTACTAGCATCTTCCCCAAACATGGCTATGTAATAATCATTCCCATCAGTAGTTGATTGTATTGCGTTTGGTGTAATAGGCATACCATTAGTAGTACTATAATCGGCTAAAGCATAATTGGCATTTAGAGAACCTCCCCAGCCAGAAATAAGAATGTAATTACAATTGTTTACTAAAAAAGCGGATAATGAGATATCAACCTCTCCAGAACTCGTTCCAAACGTTGTAGAAAAAATAGTTGAAGATAAATCTGGAGTTAGTTTATGAATAAACTGACCACTATTGCTGTCGTTATAAACAGTTGTTGGAGTTATAGGATAAGCACCTTCTGTTTGACCTATAACGTAAACATTGTTAGCGGTATCGAGCTGAACAAAATAAGTTTGGTCTCGTTCGTCAGTACCAATATAAGTACAAGCTAAAATGGTTGTTCCATCGGGAGTTATTTTAGTAATATATCCATCCATAATCCCACCAAGATTTGGGTTTAATGCTGTTGCTGATGTTGGTAAATCCCAACTTTTTGTACCTCCTGTAAATAAGATGTTTCCTAATTGGTCAAATTGAAGAGAATAGGCTGCATCATCCATATTACCTCCAAAATAAGTACTCCAAACTAAGGTATCGAGATTAGGGGAGAGTTTAAAAACACAAGCATTTTGATTATTGTCTCCACTCATAAAATTAGGTGCTATAACGCCGCTTGTAGTGGGGAAATCATCAGAAAAAGTGGTGCTAGCCACAAAAATATTATTGTTGCTATCTACAATTACTTCACCTCTATAATCATCAGCATAATTGTATTTTAAAGGAACAGACTGGTTTAATCCATCAGTAGCACTACCACCAATAAATGTAGAGCCTAATAATGCTGTTCCATCACTACTTAGTTTGGTAACAAAAATATCTGTTCCACTTATGATATCATCATAAGCAGTAGATGGGATGGGAAAGTTGGGTGAAGCAGTTGTTCCTAATATTACTAAATCATCATTGTTATCTACAATTAAACTGTGTGGGCTATCAATGCCAATTCCGCCTAAATAGGTAGAGTAAAGTAACGATGAACCATCAGGAGAAAATTTTGAGATGCCTGCATCTTGCCCTCCACCATTAAAAAACAATTGTAATGCACCAACAGTTATAGGATAACCTGCACCAAAAACAATTCCTGCTCCATATAAATGTCCTGTTTCATCATAAGTTGAGGTGAACCCCCAATTTGCCATTGTTGAGCCAGAATAAGAAGCAAAGATTAAAGCGGGGTCGATAATTAAAGGATAAGATTTATTGTAGCCTTTCGGGAATTCGAAAGTCAGCGTATTATTTTTTAACACATAATTACAAGGCACTTCTTTTTGTCTTCCGTTAATTTCTTGATAAGCATAAGGTTTGTTTTCAATTAAAGTGTTTACCGATGTTTTAATGTATAAATGACCATCTTTAATTATAGTGCTTTCTGCTCCGTTATAGTTGAGTTGTATTTGAGATACATCTACGTTTGGAGCAACAATAAAATCGTATTTCAAAGTGTTGCTACTGGGGTAAAACTTTAAATTAATACCCTTGTAAAGTTCTTTATATTCTACTTCTTCATATTTTTTTACATTACTCACCCATTTACTTTTATCATTACCAATAAAATAGTTTTCATAGTTGGGAAGCGGTTTTTTGGTTGTTAATTTTGGGACTAAAGCGTTTACAAATGTTACATTAAAAGCATGTAAATTTATAATGGAATCCTCTTTTGTTGGGTTTTTTAGTGTGCCATGGTGTAGTTCATCTATGCGACCTAAATCTGTTTCATTATAAAATTGATAGGTTAATTTATTAGCTTCTAAATATAATTGTCCAGCAGGTAAATGAGCTCTGTATAGCACATTATCATTCCATTGCCCTTTGTTTTCGGTAAAGGATAAATAAGCATTTTGTGCCAATGTAATTTGACACAGAAACAGGGTAAATATGTAAGCTATTAACTTCAAATCAATTAGTTATAACCTACTAAGATACAAATTTTAGAAATAGGGTGTGTTGGAAATAAATAAAATGGAGGATTGCTAAAGATAACTAGTAGCTCGGAATTTTTTTCTTTTAATTATTTAAAAGTATGTTTTAACTGCAAATTCGAATTGGGTTATAAAAATCTCTTTAAACCTTGATATATTATTCTGTTCATAGAATAATAACATTGCTTTTTTATAATCGATAGAATCAACAGTTCTAAATGATAAAGGGCAATAGTTATCGTTTATTAAAATGGCATTGCAACCGAATATGTACTTTGGTGTACATATTCGCATTATATATTACTGCTCTAAAGCAAAGTCTATATACGTATAAACATCGCTTGGTAAATTATTAATAAATTCTTTAGAACGTTTATGTCCTAAACGTACGATTACAAGATTTTTTTCAGGTATTGTTATAATGTATTGCCCTTGTATTCCTCTACAAAAAGAGATGTCTAAATTTTTGTAATAAGTCGTCCAAACATGGTAGCCATAAAAATCTACAGGTTTTCCATCAGGTGTTTTTAAAGGGTAGGCCGGAGCTATTGAATTATTAATATAGTCTTCTGAAATAATTCGTTCGTTATTCCATAAGCCTTTGTTTAAGTAAAGCTTACCAATACGTGCAAAGTCTCTAGCATTAGAGTAAAAACAACAATAAGCTTTTTCTAATCCATCCTTTTTATCTAAGTTCCAAAGTGCTTCATTTTTAGTCCCAATTCGTTGCCATATCGTTTTACTCATATATTCAGAAACTGACATACCAGTAACTTTTTCTACTAAAAATGAAAGTATAATGGTGTTTCCACCCAAGTAACGCCAAGTTACCCCAGGCGTTTCGGTTACTTTATAATTTTCATTTAGTTTTTTTAAATCTGTTCCATAATAAGCTTTTGCCATGTGTCCAAACGGGCTTTTGTAACTCTCATCAAAGTCAATACCGGAGCTCATCGTTAGTAAGTGTTTAATGGTAAGCTCTGGGTTATCTTTGTATTGCGGTAAATAGTTTCCTATAGGGTCATCTACACTGTTTATCTTACCTTCATCTAAGGCAATTCCAACCAATAAACCTATAAAACTTTTAGCCATCGAAAATGAGTTGGTTAATGAATTTTCGTTGTATTCATCCCAATATTCTTCATAAATAATGGAGTCATTTTTTACCACTAGAAAAGCAGCAGGCTTATAACTTTCTATTTTTTGATGAAGAGAATCAATAGACGTAGCATTATAGTTTTTACTTATTAGCCATGGTTGATAAGTCCCTGTTTTAATTTTTCTACTTTCAAAAATAGCATGTTCATCAATGCTTGGACCAGTTTTGCCTACCAAATAAGTGGTGCTAACAGCCTTAAATAAATGACCATTTCCAGTAACAACTGCTAATATTGATGCTAAAGCAATAACAATAATTATGCTGAGTAGAATTTTTTTTAATCGTTTCATATTAGATGAGTTCGGCTTCGAAAAGTGAGCAAAAATGTTTCTTTAATTTTTCTTTAACTTCTTCTACGTCAATTTCTTGATTAAGTTCTTTTTGTAAAGAAGTAACTTGTTTGTCGGTAATGCCGCAAGGCACAATGTTGTTAAAATAGTCCAAATCGGAGTTGACATTAAACGCAAAACCATGCATTGTAACCCAACGACTACAACGTACCCCCATCGCACAAATTTTACGTGCTTTTAGTGGATTGTCGGCATCTATCCATACACCAGTATAACCTTCATAGCGTTCACCTTTAATACCATATTCGGCCAAAGTAAGTATTACCATTTCTTCTAGGTATCGAAGGTATTTGTGAATATCGGTAAAAAAGAAATCTAAATCTAGGATGGGGTACCCAACAATTTGACCTGGACCATGATAAGTAATATCTCCACCTCTGTTTATTTTGTAATAAGTTGCACCTTTTTGTTTTAATAAAGCTTCTGAAAGTAATAAATGGCTTTCATTACCGCTTTTACCAAGCGTATATACGTGTGGATGTTCGCAAAAAAGTAAATGACTTATGGTTGGAGTAACTATTTTGTCGGCTCTTCTGTTTTCAATTTTGGCGTCAACATTTGCTTTAAAAAGTTGCTCTTGAAAATCCCAAGCTTCTTTATAGTCTTTTAAACCTAAATCTCGAAAATGTACTTTTGGCATTTTTAAATACTTTTTATAAAAGTATTGTCATACTGAGTTTATTGAAGTATAGACAATATTCTAATTTAGATTCTTCACTATATTTTGTAAGATATTTCGACGGGTCAATATGACAAAATTTTGTTCAGAATAACAAAAAAATTAAATTTTAGCTAACTCGTTTTTAAGGTTAGAAATTACATCAACTTCTGTAACATCGATCCCTTTTTTCTCAGCTAAGAAGAAAGAAACCCAGTCTCCTAAATGAATTAGATATAGAGATCTTTCCAATCTCGAACTTCCTTTAGAATATATTTCAAGAATTGTAGAAGTGTATTTTTCAAAAACTGTTTTGTTTACTTCCATTCTTTTCTGCGTACGAAAATAATCATCATCGTTTCTAAAAATAACAACAGCTAAATCTTCATTTTTTGTTGTCCAACCTACCAATTCATTATGATTCATTTCTGGAATAGCATGATGCCAACAAAGCATTTTACTGTTTTCATTTATTTGCTGTCTAAAACGAACAGCAACACCTTCATACCATGCATCAGAATAAATTACTGGTATTTTTCCAAGTAATTTTTCTGTAACATTTTTAGCCTCAGCAATAATATTTTCTTCCTCTTTGTTTATTAAACAAATGGCATTACTAAATTGAGCGGTATAATCTTCAGAAATTACTTTATAATGTTTTAATAAAGTAAACAAAGTAGGAAATGCTAATCCAAAAGCAGCTCTTGGAGGGTGACCTCCAGGAATGATAATGTGATTATATCCTTTTTCTTTAGCAATTTCTTGTAAATCACCTCCAGAAGTAACACAAGCTATTTCTGCGTTTACTTTTTGTGCTTGTGCTAGCATTTCTAAAGTTTCTTCTGTATTTCCAGAATAAGAACAAGTAATAACCAAGGTTGAACTGTTTACAAAAGCAGGTATTTTATAATCTTTATTAATTACAATCGGTAGTTTTGCGTCGTTAGCAATAACTTGAGAAACAACAGTCCCTCCAATACCTGAACCACCTAAGCCACAAATTAAAACAGATGTAATCTGTTTGTCGGTTGGTTTTAGCGATGTATTCTCACTAATATTGATAGATTGAGCTAAATGTTTTGTAAAATCTTCAATTAATTCTTTCATACTTATTTGTGCTTTTGTAAACTCCCTTTTTAGGGTCAGTAAAAATAAGAAATTCAATTTTATTTACTTCATTCCTCACTATCTTATTAACTATATTTGTGCTATAATGCAGCAAGTTGTTAAAATATTAGTAATTCGATTTAGTTCAATAGGCGATATTGTACTAACAACGCCTGTTTTGAGATGTCTTAAAAATCAGTTAGATGGAGAGGTAGAACTACATTGTTTAACTAAAAAGCAATATAAAAGTATTGTTGATAGCAATCCAAATATTAATAAAGTTTATACCATAGAAAAAAGCACCAATGAAGTAATTAAGGACTTAAAAAACGAAGGTTACGATTATGTTGTTGATTTGCATAAAAATCTTCGTTCGAAACGAGTAATAAAAAAACTCAAGTGTTTGTCGTTTAGTTTTGAGAAATTGAATTATGAGAAATGGTTAATGACTACTTTTAAAATAAATAAACTACCCAATATACATATTGTAGAGCGTTATTTAAATGCAGTTAAATCTTTGGGAGTTGAAAATGATGGGTTAGGGTTGGAATATTACATTCCTAAAAAAGATGAGGTAGAAAAAAGTGTATT
>CAXBPN010000071.1:0-10589 GCA_963977515.1 uncultured Flavobacteriales bacterium | reverse complement strand
AAGACTACAAACGCAGAGAATTCTACTATTACAAGAAATATGGATGAGATTGAAAACGTTACTGGTAACGTTTACGAATCATGCGTTGTGATTGCAAAAAGAGCAAATCAAATTTCTGTTGACTTAAAAGAAGAGTTAACAGGTAAATTAGCTGAGTTTGCATCTACTACTGATAATTTAGAAGAAATTTTTGAAAATAGAGAGCAAATTGAAATATCTAGATTTTACGAAAAACTTCCTAAGCCAAATGCTATGGCTTTAAAAGAATTTATCGACGGTAAAGTTTACTTCAGAAAACAAGCACAAACAGAAGAGAAATAAGCTAAGATTATGCTTGCTGGCAAAAATATACTCCTAGGAATTACTGGGGGTATAGCTGCGTATAAAACAGCCTCATTAGTAAGGTTGTTAAAAAAAAATGGAGCTAATGTTAAAGTTATTTTAACACCAGCTGCAAAAGATTTTATTACTCCTTTAACATTATCTACCCTTTCGGAAAACCCTGTTTATACAAGTTTTTTTAAAGAAGAAACTGGAGAGTGGACTAACCATGTTGATTTAGGTTTGTGGGCTGACTTATTTGTAATAGCCCCTGCAACAGCTAATACCTTGGCAAAAATGGCTAATGGTATTTGCGATAACTTATTACTTGCTGTTTATCTTTCATGTAAAAGTAAAGTGTTTATTGCTCCAGCAATGGATTTAGACATGTATATCCATCCATCAACATCAACTAATTTAAAAACCTTAACATCTTATGGTAATGTAATTATAGATGCTAAAGAAGGTGAACTAGCTAGTGGGTTAGTTGGAAAAGGTAGGATGGAAGAACCAGAACAGATTTTTAATGAAGTGCTTACTTTCTTTAATCAGGATAAAGTATTATCAGGAAAAAAAGTATTGATTACAGCTGGACCAACTTATGAGAAGATAGACCCTGTTCGTTTTATTGGGAATAATTCAACAGGAAAAATGGGGTTAAACTTAGCTGATGAAGCTTTGAAACTTGGAGCAGAAGTCACCTTAGTAATAGGGCCTAATAACTTATCAATTAATCCATTAATTAATTGTATAAACGTTCAATCATCACAAAATATGTACGAAGCTGTACATAAAAACATAGCTGATGCTGATGTTATTATTATGTCGGCTGCTGTGGCAGATTATACCCCAAAAAATGTAAGTGATATAAAAATTAAAAAGAAAACAGATTCTTTAACAATAGAATTAGCTCCAACTAAAGATATTTTAAAATCAGTAGGAGAAATAAAGACTCCAAAGCAAATATTAGTTGGTTTTGCATTAGAAACTAATAACGAAGTAGAGAATGCAAAGAAAAAGATTCAAAGTAAAAATTTAGACTTAATTGTACTAAATTCTTTAAATGATAAAGGAGCTGGTTTTGGTTATGACACCAATAAAGTGTCTATTATTGATAAAAACAATAATATTGAAGATTACGAGTTAAAATCTAAGTCGGCAGTTGCTATCGATATTTTTAATAAAATCATATCTTTACTTCAATAGTAAAAAATAATTTTTTAATGAATAGTTTACTTAAAATAGCTTTAATTTTTGTTTATTTATTTTCAACCTTTCTATCGGTAACAGCACAAGAATTAAATTGCAATGTTCAAGTAAATTCAACACAAGTAACAGGTTCTGATAAGAGTATTTTTGATGTGATGCAAAAGTCTATTTATGAGTTTATGAATACCCGTAAATGGACAAATCATGTTTACGATAACCAAGAACGAATAGAATGTACAATTCTTATTAATATAACAGAGCAAGTTTCAGTAGGTTCATTTAAGGCTACAATACAAGTTCAGTCGAGACGACCAGTGTTTAACACTTCTTATAACTCAACATTATTAAATCATATTGATAGAGATTTTGAATTTACCTTTAATGAATTTGATCAATTAGATTATTCAGAAACTACATTTATTTCTAATTTAACATCTGTACTTTCTTTTTATGCTTATATGATATTGGCTTTAGATTATGATTCATTTGAATTAAATGGAGGAGCACCTTACTTAATAAAAGCTCAGACCATAGTTACTAATGCTCAAGGTGCACCTAATACAGGTTGGAAAGCTTTTGAAGATACAAAAAACAGGTATTGGATGGCTGAAAATTACTTGAAACCGAATTATGCTAAGCTTAGAGAAGCATTTTACAATTACCACAGATTAGGTTTTGATGTAATGGCAAATGATGTGAGTAAAGGCAGAAAAGTAATTCTTGATGCCTTAAATAGTTTGGAGAGTGTTTATAATTATGATCGGAATTCATTTCAGTTACAACTTTTTTTTAATGCTAAAAAAGATGAGTTAATTGATTTATTTAAAGATTCTACGCCTTCCGAAAAAACAGAGGTGGTTCAATTATTAAAAAGAATCAATCCAGCTAATGCAAATGATTACGAAAAAATATTAAAAAAATAGATGCTAACTCATTTATATATAGCAAACTATGCTATTATTGAAGAGCTAGAAGTAAACTTTAATAATGGTTTCACTGTTATTACAGGTGAAACAGGGGCTGGGAAATCAATTTTATTAGGAGCGTTGTCTTTAATCCTTGGTAAAAGGGTTGATACTTCAATTTTAAACGATGCTTCAAAAAAATGTGTTATTGAAGGAAGTTTTAAGATACAAGAAGCTAAATACATTAATTTTTTTAAAGTAAATGATTTAGATTTTGAAACAGAAACTACCATCCGCAGAGAAATTTCAGTAGCAGGAAAATCACGAGCATTTATTAATGATACTCCCGTAAATTTATCTTTGTTAAAAGAGTTTGCTGAATTACTTTTTGATATTCATTCGCAACACCAAACCCTACAAGTTAAAGATGTTAATTTTCAAATTAAAGTAGTTGATTCCTTTTTGGAAATAGCGAAAGAGGTAAATGACTATAAAGTTGATTATAAAAAATTTACAACACTAAAAAGACAGTACGAAAAACTTGTAAATCAAGAAAATACAGCTAAATCGGATTTTGATTACATTGAGTTTCAAGCCAATGAAATTAAAACGCTTCATTTACAAGAAAACGAACAACTACAATTAGAGGAGCAATTAGAGATAATAAATAATGCTGAAGAAATAAAACAAGTATTACATTCTTCAGTTGATGCTTTTAATAATACCGATACTAATATTTTAAGCACAATTAAAACGATTCAAAGCTCATTTAATAAGATTAGTCATTGTGCTGAAGAATATAAGAATATAGCAGAAAGATTAAATTCAATTTTAATTGAAGCTTCTGATGTAGCTAGAGAAATTGAATTAATAAATGATAATTCAGATTTTGATTTAGAAAATACGAATTACATTAATCAACGATTAAATTCAATATATAGTTTAGAGCAAAAACATCATTTAAGTAATTCTAACGAATTGCTGAATCTTTTAAAAGAACTAGAAGAAAGATTAGCTAAAATTAATTCGTTTGATGATGAAATTGAAAAATTAAAAATAGAGCTAAGCTCAGTTGAACAAGGTTTAATGAAAAAGGCAAAGGCAATTTCGTTAAAAAGAGTGGAATCATTTCCTAAACTAGCAAAACAAATTATTGCTAATTTATCAGAATTAGGTATGGCAGATGCTTCTTTTGAAGTAAAACATAATACCTGTGATGAGTTTAATGAAAATGGAATTGATGAATTAACATTTTTATTCTCGGCAAATAAAGGTTTTGCTCCAATAGAATTACATAAAGCAGCTTCTGGAGGAGAGCTTTCTCGATTAATGTTAACGATTAAATCTATTTTAAGTCGAACAAACGAAATTTCTACTATCTTATTTGATGAAATAGATACAGGAGTATCTGGCGATGTAGCAGATAAAATGGGTAGTATAATGAAAGAAATGAGCAATTCTATTCAAGTAATTGCAATTACCCATTTGCCTCAAGTTGCTTCAAAAGGAGATGATCATTTTAAAATATATAAAACAACAACCAAAGAAAAAACAATAACAGCATTAAAGGTTTTAACAAAAGAAGAAAGGGTTGAGGAGTTGGCTAAAATGTTAAGTGGAAAAGAATTAACAAAAGCCGCCATAGAAAATGCTAAAAATCTTATTGCAAATTAATATATTTGTAATATCTTGGTAAAAATGATAAGAAATAAAAAATACATATTACTATCTTTTGTTGTAGCATTTATATTTTCAATTTCATTACCATCATGTAATCCACATAGAGCAGGTAGTTCTGCTAAGCAAATAGGAGCAGGTGGTGGTAAAAAACATCATAGAACTCCAGCTTCGGCTAAAAGAAAAAGAATAAGTAAGTATAAATAAGAATACATAAAGATGGCAAACGATTTATTAAAAGGTAAAAAAGGAATTATTTTCGGAGCATTAAATGAAAATTCCATTGCTTGGCAAGTTGCAGAGAGAGCTCATGAAGAGGGTGCTGAATTTATCTTAACAAACGCTCCAATTGCCCTTAGAATGGGTGAGTTAAATGAGTTAGCACAAAAAACAAACTCTGATATTGTTCCTGCAGATGTAACTTCGATTGAAGATTTAGAAAACCTGTTTAATAAAGCAGAAGAGAAATTTGGTAAAATTGATTTCATCTTACATTCAATTGGAATGTCAATTAATGTGAGAAAGAAAATTCATTATACAGAGAGTAATTATGAATACTACCATAAAGCAATGGATATTTCTGCTATTTCTTTTCATAAGGTAATGAAAGTTGCTAAAGAAAAAGACATTATGAATGAATGGGGTTCTATTTTAGCACTTTCATTTATTGCTGCTCAGTTATCTATTCCTGGGTATAATGATATGTCTGATGCAAAATCATTATTAGAATCTATAGCAAGAACTTTTGGTTATTATTATGGAATAGATAAAAAAGTTAGAATAAATACAATTTCACAATCGCCAACTAAAACTACAGCTGGTGGTGGAATAAAAGGATTTGATTCATTATATAACTATGCAGAATTAAATTCTCCTTTGGGTAATGCACCAGCTTTAGATTGTGCTAATTACTGTATTGTAATGTTTTCTGATTTAACAAAATATGTAACGATGCAAAATCTTTTCCATGATGGAGGTTTCTCTAAAACTGGAGTGACTGATAAGATGATGGAAAAATTAGGATTTGAATAATTTGAATAACTATTTGATATAAAAAAGGCTACCATTTGGTAGCCTTTCTTGTTTATATCGTTATCACAATATAAATTATTTATCTTCCTCTTCCTCTTCTTTAGAGTTATCTTTCTTCTTTTTACCTTTTCCTTTTACAACAGCAAAAGTTAACTCTTTGGTAACTTCATCAAGTTCAACTTTTATCGTGTCTCCTTCATGAATTGTTGATTGAATAATTTCTTCAGCTAAAGGGTCTTCTAAGTATTTTTGAATAGCTCTTTTTAGTGGTCTAGCACCATAAGCTTCATCGTAACCTTTATCAGCAATAAAATCTTTTGCTTTTTCTGTTAAATCAATGGTATAACCTAATTCTTCTACTCTTTTGTATAAATGATCTAATTCAATATCAATTATTTTATGAATGTCTTCAAGTTTTAATGAATTAAACATTACAACATCATCAATTCTATTTAAAAACTCAGGAGCAAAAGCTTTCTTTAAAGCATTTTGAATTACTGAAGAATTATGTTCTTGAGCACTTTCTTTTTTAGCAGAAGTAGTAAAACCAACACCTTGTCCAAAGTCTTTTAATTGACGAGCACCAATATTCGATGTCATGATAATAATTGTATTCTTAAAGTTTATTTTTCTTCCTAAACTATCTGTTAAAATTCCATCATCAAGTGCTTGTAATAAAAGGTTGAATACATCTGGGTGAGCTTTTTCTACTTCATCTAACAAAATAATAGAATAGGGCTTTCTTCTCACTTTTTCAGTTAACTGACCACCTTCTTCGTAGCCAACATATCCAGGAGGAGCTCCTACTAATCTAGAAACAGCAAATTTCTCCATGTATTCACTCATATCAATTCTAATCAAGGCATCGTCAGAATCGAATAAGTAACGAGCTAAAACCTTAGCTAGTTGTGTTTTACCAACTCCTGTTGGACCTAAGAAGATAAACGATCCAATTGGTTTGTTTGGGTCTTTTAATCCAGCTCTATTTCTTTGAATGGCTTTTACAACTTTTTTTATCGCTTCATCTTGACCAACTACTTTATCATGTATTTCATCGTACATTTTAACTAAACGATCTCCTTCAGCCTGTGCAATTCTTCGTGTAGGTATTCCTGTCATCATACCAACAACTTCTGCAACATTGTCTTCGGATACAGTTTCTCGATTGTTTTTTGTTTCTTCTTCCCAAGCAGTTTTCGCAGCATCTAAATCTTTTAGAAGGTTACGTTCTGTATCTCTCAATTGAGCGGCCTCTTCATATTTCTGACTTCGAACTACATGGTTCTTTTTATCTTTTATCTCTTCAATTTTTTTCTCGATTTCGATAATGTTTTTAGGAACCTTAATATTCGTAATATGAACCCTAGAACCAGCTTCATCTAAAGCATCAATTGCTTTATCAGGAAGATGTCTGTCCGTCATGTATCTATCTGTTAATTTTACACAAGCCTCTATAGCATCATCTGTATAATTTACATTATGATGAGATTCATACTTATCCTTAATATTATTCAGAATTGTTATTGTTTCTTCTACAGAAGTAGGTTCTACAATTACTTTTTGAAAACGTCTTTCTAAAGCACCATCTTTTTCAATGTACTGTCTGTATTCATCTAATGTTGTTGCTCCAATACATTGTAACTCACCTCTTGCTAAAGCAGGTTTAAACATGTTAGAGGCATCTAAAGATCCAGAAGCACCACCAGCACCAATTATAGTATGAATTTCATCAATAAATAAAATAATGTCTGGAGATTTCTCCAATTCATTCATTACTGCTTTCATTCTTTCTTCAAATTGACCTCTATACTTAGTTCCAGCAACTAAAGAAGCTAAATCAAGTGTAACGATACGTTTACCAAATAATACACGAGAAACTTTCTTTTGTGTTATTCTCAACGCTAATCCTTCAGCTATTGCAGATTTACCAACACCAGGCTCACCTATTAGTATAGGGTTGTTCTTTTTACGACGAGATAATATTTGTGAAACCCTTTCAATTTCTTTTTCACGACCAACAATAGGGTCTAATTTTCCTTCTTCAGCATATTTGGTTAAATCTCTACCAAAGTTATCTAAAACAGGTGTTTTTGATTTAACATCACCACCTTTTTGAGCTCCAGCACCACCTGAGCCGCCCATAAATCCTTTTCCGTCATCATCGTTGTCATCATCAGCATTTGGAAATTCAGCTCTAGGCTTGTTATCCTCTTCGATTAAATTCATCATCATTATCTCTTCTTTTATATCTGTGTAAGCCACATTAAATTTTAAAAGGGTTTGAGCTGCCACATTATTTTCTTCTTTTAAGATAGAAAGTAATAAATGCTCTGTCCCAATTATATTGTTTTTAAAAACCTTTGCTTCTAAATAAGTAATTTTTAATACTTTTTCAGCTTGTTTAACTAATGGAATATTAGTTAAGTGAGTTGCGGTGCCATCTCCAATCTTTGTAGATTGCTCTATTTGCTTTCTCAATCCTTTTAAATCTACTCCTAAAGAGTTTAGAATTTTAACAGCTAAACCGTCCCCTTCTCTTATTATTCCCAATAGTAAATGTTCAACACCAATATAGTCGTGACCAAGCCTTAGAGCCTCTTCTTTGCTATAGGTAATCACGTCTTTAACTTTTGTTGAAAAATTTGCATCCATATCCTGAAATTTATTTAAATCTTATTAAAGTTAAGATTTAATGGTATATCTCAAAAATAATTATAACACCATTATTATATTCTTAAATGAACACCCCTTTTTTCAACAAAAATTTGTTAGTAAGTAAGGTGTTTTTTTAACCTTCAAAACTAGCAATTTTGTGTACTTTCGAGAGATTCAAAAAAAATACAAAAAGCACAAAATAATTAAGTAAAAAATATGGCAGACGGAGAAAAAATTATTCAGATAAATATAGAGGATGAGATGAAGTCGGCTTACATTGATTATTCAATGTCAGTTATTGTTTCTAGAGCACTTCCAGATGTAAGAGATGGTTTAAAACCAGTTCATCGTAGAATATTATACGGAATGTTGGACTTAGGTGTGCGATCGAATAGTGCACATAAAAAATCGGCAAGAATTGTGGGTGAGGTTTTGGGTAAGTATCATCCGCATGGAGATACTGCCGTTTATGATTCGATGGTCCGTATGGCTCAAGAATGGTCGTTACGTTATATGTTGGTTGATGGACAAGGTAACTTTGGTTCTGTTGATGGTGATAGTCCGGCTGCAATGAGATATACCGAAGCAAGATTGCGTAAAATTGCTGAAGAAATTTTATCGGATATAGATAAAGATACGGTTGATTTTAGATTGAATTTTGATGATTCATTACAAGAACCAACGGTATTGCCAACTAGAGTTCCTACTTTATTAATAAATGGAGCTTCTGGAATTGCTGTAGGTATGGCAACTAATATGGCTCCTCATAATTTAACTGAGGTTATTAATGGAACAATCGCTTATATAGAAAATAGAGATATTGATATAGAAGGCTTAATGAAACACATTAAAGCTCCTGATTTTCCGACAGGAGGTATTATATATGGGTATAATGGCGTAAAAGATGCTTTTGAAACAGGTAGAGGTAAAATAGTAATGCGTGCAAAAACTGAATTAGAAGAAACGAATTCGGGTAGAATGCAAATTATCATTACTGAGATTCCTTATCAAGTGAATAAAGCAGAAATGATTAAGAAAACTGCTGACTTAATTAACGATAAGAAAATTGAAGGTATTTCTGATATTAGAGATGAATCTGATAGAACAGGGATGCGTATTGTTTACGAATTAAAACGAGATGCAATTGCTAATGTAGTCTTAAATAATTTGTTTAAATATACTGCCCTACAAACTTCATTTAGTATCAATAACATTGCTTTAGTTAAAGGTCGTCCAGAAATGTTAAATCTTAAAGATTTAATTTCTGAATTTGTTGAATTTAGACATGAAGTAGTTGTTAGAAGAACAAAATTTGAATTAAAGAAAGCTGAAGAAAGAGCTCACATTTTAGAAGGTTTAATTATTGCTTCGGACAATATTGATGAAGTAATTAAAATTATTAGAGCCTCTAAAAGCCCAGATGAAGCTAGAGAAAACTTAATTGAAAGATTTAAATTATCTGATATTCAATCGCGTGCAATTGTTGAAATGCGATTAAGACAATTAACTGGTCTGGAACAAGATAAGTTAAGAACTGAGTATGAAGAAATCATGAAGTTTATAGAAGATATGAAAGACATTTTAGCGAATGAGGCTAGAAGAATGCAGATTATCACTGATGAGCTTTTAGAAATCA
This sequence comes from uncultured Flavobacteriales bacterium, assembly GCA_963977515.1. Classification (GTDB taxonomy): domain Bacteria; phylum Bacteroidota; class Bacteroidia; order Flavobacteriales_E; family Vicingaceae; genus Vicingus. The sequence goes on along the minus strand of CAXBPN010000071.1, from coordinate 1,154 downwards.
AAAATAAATATGGTGACGAAAGAAGAAGTGTAATAGAATACGCTGGTGGAGATTTCAGTATTGAAGATATGATTCCTGATGAAGAGGTTGTTGTTACAATATCTCACTTAGGATATATGAAACGTACTTCATTAGATGAGTATAAATTACAAAATAGAGGTGGAGTAGGTTCTAAAGGAACCGCTACAAGAGATGCCGATTTCTTAGAGAATTTATTTGTTGCTACAACTCATAATTACTTATTGGTATTTACTGCAAAAGGTAAATGTTTCTGGATGCGTGTATTTGAAATTCCGGAAGGAAGTAAGCAATCAAAAGGTAGAGCAATTCAAAACTTGATTAACATTGAACCTGACGATAAAGTATTAGCTTACATTAACGTTAAGAATTTAAAAGATGAAGAATACATTAATAATAACTTTATTATTATGTGTACTCAAAAAGGGGTAATTAAGAAAACAACTTTAGAGGCATACTCTAGACCTCGTGTTAATGGTATTAATGCGATTACAATTAGAGAAGGAGATCAATTATTAGAAGCTAAATTAACTTCTGGTCAAGATGAGATTATGATGGCATTGCGTTCAGGTAGAGCTATTCGATTTAATGAATCGAAAGTTAGACCAATGGGTAGAAATGCATCTGGTGTAAGAGGAGTAACCTTATCGCACGACAAAGATGAAGTTGTAGGTATGATAACTGTTCCTGACTCAAGCAATGAAGTACTTGTAGTTTCTGAAAATGGTTATGGTAAACGTTCTGAAATTGAAGATTACCGTGTAACCAATAGAGGTGGTAAAGGTGTTAAAACAATTAACGTTACTGAAAAAACAGGAGACCTTATTTCTATTAAAAATGTAACGGATGATGATGATTTAATGATTATCAATAAATCAGGAATTTTAATACGTTTAGCAGTTAAAAGCTTGAGAGTAATGGGTAGAGCCACTCAAGGTGTTCGTTTAATTAGTTTAAGAAATAACGATAGCATTGCTGCTGTTGCTAAAGTAGAACATTCTGAAGATGAGGATGAAGAAGTGTTGTTAAATGAGGATGGAACGGTAATGGAAACACCATCAGATGAAGAAGACGATAACGAAAATGGCAAGGAACTTGATACTGACGATCAAGAATAAATACAATAAATAAGAAAA